>JBGOTG010000060.1:0-12191 GCA_041476405.1 Candidatus Dormibacteraceae bacterium
CGCCGGCTTCCCTGTAGAGCCGCGCCCGTTCGATCGCGGCATTCAAGCCCTCCACCGCGCGGGCGTCGGTGCGAGCGATCAATAGAAAGTCCGGAGAGGTGCGCGCGTCAACTGCGGCGCGGATCTTGGCCGCCATCTCCGCGGCCGGGATGACCTGCTTGCCTTCCATGTGCCCGCACTTCTTGGGCGCCACCTGGTCCTCGAGGTGGATTGCAGCGACTCCGGCTCTCTCGTAGGCCTGGACAGTCCGGATTACGTTGATCGGGTTGCCGTACCCGGTGTCCGCGTCGGCTATGACCGGGATGGCGACCGCATCGACGATGCGGCGCGCGTTGCCGACCATCTCATCCATCGTCATCAACCCCACGTCGGGCCGGCCCAGGTAGGCCGCCGAGGAGCCGAAGCCGGTCATGTAAGCGGCGGGGAAACCCGCCTCCTCGACGAGGCGAGCGCTGAGGGCGTCGTAGCACCCCGGGGCCAAGACCGGCGATGGCAGGCGGATCAGCTCGTGCAGGCGCGGATGGGATCCTCGCTGAGCGCGCAGCAGCCTCGCCACGGATTAGATGATGGCGCGTTCGAGCGGCGGCCGTTCGTCGCGCCGGAGGAGTGCCGACGCGGCGGCTACGACGGCTGCCGGGACCGGCCCATCAGGCCGATGAGCTCGCCGCCCAGACCGATCGATTCGGCAGCCGGCAGCGTCTGATTGCTGAGCGTGAACCCGCCAAACCCGGCCTTGACGTAAGCAGCCAGTCTCTCCGCCGCCTGCGGGGGCGTCGCAGTGAGGACCGTCGCCCGGCGCTCGGCCGGGATCCGCTCGAGAATCGCCTTGGCGTCGCGCTCGTGCTCGACCAGCACCACGCCCGCGCCGATGGTGAGCAGAACAGTGGAGGGGTCGCGGCCCTCGGTTTCGCAGTGGCGTTCGAACACCTCTTTCTTTCTCAAGAGGTCTTCGACGGGTCCGAAGAACCAGTGTCCGATGTCACCGTGGCGCGCGAGGATCCGCAGAGTGCGCCTCTCGCCGCCACCACCAACCAGGATCTTGGGGCCGCCCGGCTGGATGGGCCTCGGGCTGTTGAGCGCCCTCTCGATCCTGTAGTGCTTGCCTTCGAACGACGGCCGTTCCTGGGTGAACATCAGCTTTACGATTGTCAACGCCTCGTCCAGTCGGTCCATGCGCTCGCCGATGGGGGGGAGCTCGAAGCCGTAGCCGGCGTGCTCGCTTTCGTTCCAGGCCGCGCCGATGCCGAGGATGGCACGGCCTGTGGAGATGACGTCGAGCGTGGTCACCATCTTCGCCAGAAGAGCCGGGTTCCGGTAGGTGACGCCGGTCACCAGGGTGGCGAGGCGCACGCGTGTGGTGTGCGCCGCGATCGCGGCGAGAGTGGTGTACGCCTCGAGCATCGGCTCGGTTTCGGGGCCGATTCCACCGATCTGATAGAAGTGGTCCATCACTGTGACGAGGTCGAAGCCGGCCATCTCGGCGGCCTTCGCATTGGCGACCACCCTTTCGAACAATCCTTCGTTTGGGCCGTCGAACGTGTAGCTCGGCATGTGAAATCCGAACAAGAGACTCATGTCAGCCTCAACCGCGACAACCCCCCGATCCATTCCCGCATCGCGCGAAGAGCAGGCCCTATCCTCATCGAGAGAGGATCTGTCCAGAACCCGTGCTGATACGACTGTTGCGAGTCTACTTGAGACCCTACCTTCGCCAGGTGGCGATCGTGGTGGTGCTGGTCACCATCCAGTCGGTGGCCAATCTCTATCTGCCGAACCTCAACGCCGACATCATCAACAACGGCGTGGCGAAGGGCGACGTGCCGTACATATGGCGGACCGGCGGTGTGATGCTGGCGGTCACCGTGGTCATGGGGATCATCTCCGTGGTCGCCGTGTACTGGGCGTCGCTCGCCTCCATGGGAGTTGGCAGGGACCTGCGCGGCGTCGTCTTCGGGCGGGTGCAGGACTTCTCGGCGCGGGAGTTGAACCGGATTGGCACCGCATCCCTCATCACCCGCAACACCAACGACGTCCAGCAGATCCAGCTCTTCCTGCAGATCGCCCTGACCCTGCTGGTTGCCGCGCCGATCATGGCCGTGGGCGGCGTGATCATGGCTCTGCGCGTGGATGTTCAGCTGTCTGGTCTGCTCTTCGTCGTCATACCCGTCATGGGCGCGATCGTCGCCTTCATGCTCTTGAAAGGCGTCCCGCTGTTCCGCGCCATGCAGGTCAAGATCGACCGCATCAACCAGGTCCTGCGAGAGCAGATCATGGGCGTCCGCGTGATTCGCGCCTTCAACCGCACGGGCTACGAACGAACGCGTTTCGATCAGGCAAACGCTGACCTCACATCGACCGCCCTCCGCGTCAACCGCATCTTCGTGGTGGCGTTCCCGGCATTGATGGCGGTGATGAACCTCACCAGCGTTGCCGTGCTCTGGTTCGGCGGGCATCTGGTCGACAGCGGTTCGCTGTCGATCGGCAATCTGACCGCTTTCATGATGTACATCATCCAGATCCTGTTCTCGGTGATGATGGCCGTCGCGATGGTGATCCTGGTGCCTCGCGCCGAAGCCAGCGCGGCGCGCATCCAGGAGGTCGTCACCACCGAGCCGTCCATCGCCGATCCCCCGGATGCGGTTGACCCGGCGAGCTCGACAGGCATTGTCGAGTTCAGGGGGGTCACGTTCGGCTACCCGGGCGGCGAGCATCCGGTGCTCGAGGACTTGAACTTCGAGCTGCAGCCGGGCCAGACGACGGCGATCATCGGCGGCACCGGTTCGGGCAAGACCACCCTGCTGGATTTGATTCCGCGCTTTTTCGACGTGAGCGCCGGCACCCTCCTGGTCGACGGGGTCGACGTTCGCCGGCAATCGCTGGAGCGCCTGTGGAGCGCGATGGGCCTCGTGCCGCAGCGGGCCTACCTGTTCAGCGGCACCGTCGCCGACAATCTCAGGTTCGGCAACGAACACGCCACCGACGAGGAGCTCTGGCACGCACTCGATGTCGCGCAGGCTCGGGACTTTGTCGAGGCCATGCCGGGAGGGCTCCAGGCTCCGATCGACCAGGGCGGCACTAACGTGTCGGGTGGCCAGCGGCAGCGCCTCGCGATCGCCCGCACGCTGGCGAAGCGTCCGGCCATCTATCTCTTCGATGATTGTTTCTCAGCCCTCGACGCAGGAACTGACGCCCGCCTCCGCGCCGCGCTGCGTGCGGAAACGCAGCAATCGACGGTGCTGATCGTGTCGCAGCGCGTGAGCACGATCATGCATGCCGACCGCATCATCGTTCTCGACGACGGCCGGGTCGTGGGAATCGGCACGCACGCCGACCTGATGGAGTCGTGCGAGCCCTATCGCGAGATCGTCGATTCCCAGCTAGGCGAGGCAGCGGTCGCATGATCAATCGCGGAGGCGGTCAGGGACCAGGCAGACCCGGAGGCCGGCCCGCCATGGGTGGCGGATGGATGGGCATGGGCGGCCCGCCCGCGGGCAAGACACGGGATATCGGCAAGACTCTGCGCCAGCTCGTGGGCCGGCTGCGGCCCGAGCTGCCCCTCATCGTCCTGGTCGCCGTGCTCGGATCGGCGAGCGTCGCTTTCTCGGTCGTCGGCCCGAAGATCATCGGCAACGCGACCAACGTCATATTCAACGGCATCGTCGGCAAGTCGCTGCCGGCAGGCATCACCAAGGCGCAGGCCATCGCGGCGCTGCGCGCGCATGGCCAGGACCAGCTCGCGCAGCTGCTGTCCGGCATGGACGTCACGCCTGGAAAGGGCATCGACTTCACACAGCTGGAGGACATCCTGCTTCTGGCTGTGGCGGTTTACGTCGCCGCCTCGCTCCTCACATGGGCCCAGGGCTACATCATGGCCGGGGTCGCGCAGCGCACCGTCTACGGAATGCGGCGCGACGTCGAGGCCAAGCTCGGCAGGTTGCCGTTGAAGTACTTCGACAGCCACTCGCACGGCGACATCCTCAGCCGCGTCACCAACGACATCGACAACGTGACGACCACGCTGCAGCAGGGCTTGAGCCAGATCCTCACGGCGGTGCTGACGGTGGTCGGCGTCCTCGGCATGATGTTCTGGATCAGTCCGCTGCTGGCCTTGATCTCACTGGTGACGGTGCCCCTGTCCGTAGTGGTGGTTCTCATCATCGGGCGAAGGTCGCAGAAGCAGTTCGCCGCCCAGTGGAAGGTGACGGGCACCCTCAACGGTCACGTCGAGGAGATGCACACCGGCCACGCGCTCGTCCAGGTGTTCGGCCGCCGCCGCAAGGCCCAGGAGGAGTTCGACAGGCAGAACCAGAGCCTCTACGAGGCGAGCTTCAGTGCCCAATTCCTGTCGGGCATCATCCAGCCCGCGATGCAGTTCCTCGGCAATCTCAATTACGTGGCGATTGCGGTCATCGGCGGGTATCGAGTCGCCTCGGGCACGATGTCACTGGGCGACGTGCAGGCGTTCATCCAGTACTCGCGGCAGTTCACGATGCCGATCATGCAGATCGCGGGACAGGCGAACCTCCTCCAGTCTGGCCTCGCTTCCGCGGAGCGCGTATTCGAGCTGCTGGCAGAGGAAGAGGAGACACCCGATGTGGTCACGGCCGAGCTCGGCGAGGTCACCGGCCAGGTCTCGCTCGAGCGGGTGTCGTTCAGCTATTCGGCCGACAAGCCGCTGATCCATGACTTCAACCTCCAGGTACGGCCGGGCCAGACGATCGCGATTGTGGGCCCGACAGGCGCCGGCAAGACCACGATCGTCAACCTGCTGATGCGCTTCTATGAGATCGATTCCGGCCACATCTGCCTGGACGACGTCGACACGCATCAGTTGTCTCGCGAGCAGGTCCGCGAGGCGTTTGGAATGGTGCTGCAGGACACGTGGCTGTTCGCGGGCACGATTCGTGCCAACATCGCGTACGGAAAGGAAGGGGCGACCGACGATGAGATAGTGGCTGCGGCGCAGGCGGCGCACGTCGACTCCTTCGTGCGAACGCTTCCGCACGGTTATGACACAGTCCTTGACGAGGAGGCATCGGATCTGTCCTCGGGCCAGCGGCAGCTGCTGACGATCGCGCGCGCGTTCCTCGCCGACCGCAGCATCCTGATCCTCGACGAGGCCACCAGCAACGTCGACACCAGGACCGAGGTGCTCATCCAGGCGGCGATGGCCCGATTGCGGCAGGGACGCACCAGCTTCGTGATCGCCCACAGGCTCTCCACGATCCGCAAGGCGGACTCGATAGTCGTGGTGGATGGCGGCAGCATCGTCGAGCAGGGCAGCCACGCGGAGCTTCTCGCCCGGGAGGGCTTTTACTACAACCTCTACAACAGCCAGTTCACCGATGCGTGGGCAGAGAGCGCTGATGGACAGGGTCCGGACTCGAACGGCCGGCAGAAGCTCGCGCTCGGCAGGGGAGTCGGAGCCGGTACATAACCGATCTGGTTGTCCGGACCATCTTTCCCGAGGCGCACCGATGAAGGAAAGGTTGGAGGCTGAGGTGGTCAGGGCGCTTTGGCGCGGCCATCGAGCAGGATGGTCCAGCGCTCGATGCTGACAGGACGCAGCATGCCGTTCGGCGTCCACGGATCCTCTGCGAGCCGCTCTCGGATCGCGTCTTCGGACTCCGCCTCGACGATCAGCAGCACGTCGCGGTCGCCCTCGAGCGGGCCGCCGAGCACGATGAAGCCCGTGTCGACGAGGCCGTCCATGAAGCGTGCGTGCTCGTCCCAACCCACCTGTTCGCGCAGGTCTTTCGTCCAGTCCCAGGGGCCGCCGCGCCGGTTCCGGACGGCGTACAGAGCCATGCGCCAACCCTAGCGCAGGTCTGTCGACGCCAGCCGGCTGATCGGGCCATCGCCTGCTCGGTCTGGGAGCTGAGCATTCTCGCTCCTAACATGAAGCTGCGCCCGCTCAGGCTACCGGAAGCCTCGGCTGCTGGAGCAGGAGGCGGTAACCCTTTCCCTTCTCGTTGACCAGCTCGCAAACGCCGTTGAACGGCGAAAGCTTCTTCCGAAGGCGTGTCACATAAGTCCGGAACTGCTCCAAGGAAGCCTCAGGGCCCCAGGCCGGCAGGGCCACCTCCTCGGCGGCGAAGAACTGATTCGGGTTGGACAGGAAGAAGGAGAGCAGCTGCCACTCGCGCTTCGTCAGCGAGACATTACCCTGGCCGCTCTTGACAGTTCGCTGCTTGGCGTCGAAGGTCAGGCCGCCCAGTTCGATCTTGGTCGCGATCGATACGACGGAGGAGACGTCGGGACCGCGCAGCTGCGACTTGATCGCGCCGATGAGGGCGTCCGGTACGAAGGGCTTCGGCAGGACCTGGCTGGCGCCCGCTTCATAGGTTTCGAGGGTCTCGCCGGATTCGGCCGACGACTCGTCCAGCAGGATGAACGGGGCCCGTGCAGCGGCGCGGAGCTCGCCCAGCTGCTTGGGAGTCACGCGAGAATCGGAGCTCATCCCGAGGATGACCAGGTCGAACTTCCTCGGCCTGTCGAGCTGACGTCTGGCTGCATCGAGCTCCGCCACGCTCTCGAACTCCGCTCCGGCCAGCTCCACGACATGCGAGATGACCGAGCGATAACCCGCATTTGAGTCGACGACCAGAATGCGGGGCAGCTGGGCCCGCTGCCGAGGCCGAGTCTTGCTCTTTCCCATGGCACTCCCCTGCCGGTTCATCGCCGGCGCTCTAATTATCGCGGCCGCGCATGCGGCCGGCTACTTGTTCGCGCGGAGCTCCAGGGAGTAGCCGCGCCCAGGCCGGTTGACGATATTGCACGGGACACCCAAAGCCGCCATCACTTTTCGAACACGGCCCACGTAGTTCCGAACCTCTTCTGGAAAGAGCGTGGGTTCAGCCCAGGCTTGTTCGAGGACCTGGGTCACTGTGAAGTAGCGGTAAGGATGATCGACGAGGAGCCGGAGGAGCTGGAACTCCCTGCCTGTGAGCGTGGCCTCGCCGCCTTTGTAGCGGACCATTCGCTTTTCGGGATCCAGCCATAGGCCATTCAGCGTCCACAGGCGCCGAGTCCACAGCTCGAGGCGCTGCTGGTAGCCCCGCATCTGATCCTCGATGATCCTCAGATCCTCCGCCGCCGCCTTCTGCGCGACAGGCGGAAGGCTGCTCAAATCGCGCTTGATGCGCTCAAGGATTCCGCGCTTGAATTCCACGAGATCGCCATAGATGCTCATCCAATGTCGCGCGTCCTCCCAATCGGTGGTTCCAATGTGCTCGCCGTCGAGCGGCCCGGAAAGCTTCATCCGTCACCGGAAGCGAAAGGGCCGTGCGGGAGGAATCCATTCCGTGGTACTTCCCTGCCGCTAAGCACGTCGAGGAAATTTGGCACGGCGATCGAGCCGATGTCAGCAATATTCGGTGTTTCGCTGTATTACAAATTTTGCGGCACTGCGATGCCGAGCACGCCCGGGGAAGGTCGGCAGCCAGAACTTGACTCGCCTTCGCGGTTGACCCTATCGTGAGCCGCCTCAATATGAGCGCCCTCAAGCTTCGGCCTGGTCTCGCACAAGACCGCTCGGGTCGTTTGTACGACCCAGCCGTCCGAAAGGGCCTCAAGCGCATGGGCGGAACCGTGAACCGGTCTCTGGAGGCGATCAGTGCCCTGAGACTCGCCGCCAAGCGCCTTCACGAGGCGATGGAGCGCTGGACCGAGAGCTTCGGCCTCACCGAGAGCCGGCTACAGATCCTGACTTACCTGTACTTCAGTCCTGATCACCAGATGCCGCTGGGTGAGCTGGCGGAGGCTCAGAACCTGGTACCTCGCACCGTCACCGGATTGATCGACAACCTCGAGCGAGACGGACTGGTGCGTCGAGTCCCCGACCCGTCGGACAGGCGTTCCGTTCGTGCACAGCTGACCCGTGCGGGCCTCGCGCGGGTCGAAACCATGAGCCAAGACGCTTCCGAGCGACAGGCCGAGGGCACGGGAGCGCTGAATACCGCCCAGCTGGTCGAGCTCCGGCATCTCTGCCTGCTGCTCGTTCAGCACCTGGACAGAATCGAAGGGGAGGACTGACCAGCGATGTATCTGATCACGCGGCTCGCGCTCAAGCTCGGAGCGGTTGTGGTGCTGGCCGTCGTCGGGCTGTTCGGCGCGGGCATATTCGCCGCCACCCAGGTCCAGCAGGACCTGCTCCCGAACATCTCCTTTCCCGCCTTCATCGTGGTGACGCCGTACCCGGGTGCGTCGCCGGAGATCGTGGACCAGGGGGTGACCTTGCCGGTGGTCAGCGCGGTGGCGGGCGTGCCGGGCGTCAGCACCGTGATGTCCACGTCATCCCCCGGCGTGTCGTTGGTGATCATCCTGTTCAAAGACGGGGCCGACACGACAGCCGCACGCCAGAACATCGCGACCAGGCTGGATGGGGTCAGGTCCGCGCTTCCGCAGCAGGCGATCGCTCCCACGATCCAGGACTTCTCGACCAGCTCGCTGCCGATCCTCCAGTACGCGGTGTCCGCCGACGAGCCGCTGGGCGATCTCGCAGAGCAGCTGCGATCGGTCGCGATACCCAAGCTGAAGGGCCTGGCCGGCGTCTCGAGCGTCGTGATCACCGGGGCGCCGACCGACGAGGTCGACGTAACCCTGGACCCGGCCAAGCTGGCGGGGCACGGCATCAGCACCGGCCAGGTCGCCTCCGCCCTGCAGCAAGCCACTCTCGTCCAATCGATCGGCGCCCTCAAAGAAGGCAACACGGTCATCCCACTGCAGGTGTCGGGTTCGCTGACCAGCGTCGACCAGATCGGCAAGATCTTCGTCAGCCCGGCAGGCATTCCAGGGCGCCCTGGCTTGGCGCCCGTCCAGATCAGCGAGCTGGGCACGGTGCTATTCGTCTCCATCCCCGCCGACACGATCACCCGCACGAACGGGAAACCGAGCATCGGGCTGCGGATCCTGAAGGCGACCGACGGCAACACCGTCACCGTCGCAAACGAAATCAAGGCGGCGTTGCCCGACCTGAAAACCCGAATGGGCCACGGAGTCCAGTTTGCTGACATCCAGGACCAGGCGACGCCGATCAGCAACGCCATCACCGCCATCCTTCAGGAAGGGCTGCTGGGCGCGCTCTTCGCCGTCGCGGTCATATTCCTGTTTCTCCGGAGCGGCCGCGCGACGATAGTGGCGGGGATCTCGATCCCGCTGTCGCTGCTCGTCGCGCTGCTCGTCCTCTGGTGGCAGGGCATAACCCTGAACATCCTCACGCTGGGCGGCATGATGGTCGCCATCGGACGCGTCGTCGACGACGCCATCGTCGTGCTCGAAAACGTCAGCCGGCATGTGGCCGAGGGCGAAAAACCGATAGTCGCCGCATTCACCGGCGCGCGCGAGATCACGACGGCGGTCACCTCCTCAACGCTGGCGACTGTCGCTGTTTTTCTGCCCATCGTCTTCTTGACCGGGATCGCGGGCAGCTTCTTTCGTCCATTCGCCCTGACCGTCGTGACCGCGCTCGTTGCGTCGCTTGCGGTCGCGGTGACGGTGGTGCCCTTGCTGGCCGCGCGGCTGCTCCGCCCGACTCCACCCGACAAGGTCGAGCGGCGGCTGCACTACAACTGGATGCAGGGCGTCTACGTCCCCGTCATCAAGTGGGCGACCGGCCACCGCGTGATCACGCTCGTGGTGGCGGCTGCCATGTTCGCGGGGTCGATGGCTCTGCTCCCCTTCCTCAGGGTCAACCTGCTCGATCAATCGGCGAGCCCCAACTTCCCGATCGCGATCACGATGCCCGACAACTCCACCCTGAGCCAGACCGACGCGGAAACACAGAAGGTGGAAAACCTCATCCGAGCGGTGCCGGGGATCAGCGCCTTCCAGGCCACAGTGGGCGGAGTCTCGGACCCGTTCGCGGCTCCCGGGACGGTGCCCGCCGATCCGACACAGGCCTCTGTGACAGTGCTGGTCAACACCGGCGCGTACGACCAGGCGCTCCAGGGCGTGACGAGCGCCCTGAAGGGCTACAGCGGGCAGGGCCGAATCGACATCGGACAGGCCTCGAGCAGCTCCAACTCGAGCAGCAGCCAGATGCAGGTGGACGTTCATGCGCCCAATCAGGACGTCCTCGTGCAGGCCAACGACCTGGTGCTGGCGGCGCTCTCACGACTCCCAGGGCTGATTCAGGTCAAGTCAAACCTGGCGGCATCCAAGCCGCAGTACCAGCTCGTGCCGACCGACAAGCTGGGTCAGTCCGGCCTGACGCTGCAGCAGCTGGCGCTCATCGTCGCTCAGCAGATCAATGGAATAGTCGCGACCCAGGCAGCGCTACCGCAGGGGAGGGTCAGCGTTCGGGTGCAGCTGCCGGTGGGTGCCGCCGACAACGCCGCGGCGCTGTCCAGGATGCCCATCCCGACCGCCCAGGGTGTCGTGCCCCTCTCGACCCTCGCCACGCTTCAGCAGGTGGTCGGGCCGCAAGCGGTGAGCCGCATCGACGGCGACCGCACCGCGTCGATCACCGGAACGATCACCAGCGACAACACGCAAAAGGTGCAGGCTGACGTCAGCGCTGCGCTCGCCGGCCTCTCGCTGCCGGCCGGCGCGTCCACGTCGACTGGCGGCGTGTTCGCACAGCTGTCGTCGCTGCTGGCCCAGTTCGAAGTCGCGATTGTGGCCGCCATCGTGCTCGTGTACCTGATCATGGTGGCGACCTTCAGGTCGCTGCTGAAGCCACTCGTGCTCCTGGTCTCCATCCCATTCGCGGCCAGCGGCGCGGTCGTCGCGCTGGTGGTGACGCGGACGTCGCTTTCCCTCCCGGGAATGATCGGGATCCTGATGCTCATCGGCATCGTGGTCACAAACGCCATCGTCCTGCTCGATCTCGTCGAGCAGTACCGCGACCGTGGCCTGAACCTTCACGATGCTCTGATCGAAGGCGGCCGGCACCGTCTGCGGCCAATCCTCATGACCGCGTTCGCCACGATGCTGGCCCTGGTGCCGCTCGCTGTCAGCGGGAACAGCGGAGGGGCCTTCATCAGCGCTCCCCTCGCGATAGTCGTCATCGGTGGATTGTTCACGAGCACATTGCTCACCCTGGTCCTGGTCCCTGTCCTCTACTCGATTGCGTCGCGCTTCACAGGTGCTCGATCGTCGCGAGACCTGGACGCCCTGTTCGATGCCGCCCAGGAGCGCAGGTTCAAGCCGATCGGCGGTCGTGGATCTGTCACGGCAGCGGCGGCAGCGGCGGCGGCTTCTGCGGGTGTCGAAGCGAGAACCTTCTCGGTCAGCGTGCTCCTCGAGCCCGAGCCGGGCCGGCCCGGAGATCAAGCCGTGCTGGAACGTCTTGCCGGCGCCGGCCTGACGATTGCCTTCATCCCGAGCTCGGCCCAGGTCAGCGTCACGGTTCCAAACGTCGAGGCCGGATCCGAGGCAGACGCCAAAGACGCAGCCGTCAAGAGGGTGAAGGGGATGCTTCCGGCCGACGGCTACGTCGTCTCGAAACCCGAGGTCAACGTCGAGGCTGAGCAGCCCGCCGCGATGGCGCAGACGGCGGAGTGAGCCGGGTGGGGCCGCCCATCCATCTGGGCGCGGTGACGATCCGGTACGTGTACAGCGAGGTCGGCGCCCCGTACTCGCTCATCGAATGGATCGCGCCCGCCGGGACGCAGAGCCCACCAGTGCACGTTCACCACCGCACAGACGAGGGGTTCTACGTGCTGGCCGGGACATTTGGGATCCTTCTCGACGACCAGAGGATCCAGGCGCCCGCCGGTTCGCACGTCCTAGTGCCCAGAGGGCATCCGCACACGTTCTGGAACTCGGACGTCGAGACCTCGAGCTGTCTCCTCCTCCTGTCACCGCAGGGCTTCGAGGAATATTTCCGAGAGCTGGCCGCCGGACTTGCGGGCGACACGTCGGAAGAGGCCGCGATGCAGGTGCGCCGGGACCTGTCGGCGAGATACGACATCGAAGTCGTAGGGCCTCCGGTCGAGGCCGGCTGAAAGAAGATGAGCGATCCGATCCTGATCAAGTCAATCGCTGCGGGGCCGAATTCGCCTGCACGCTCGACGCCGCCGGCCCGCCAACCATTCCGAATCGGGCTGGTGCAGGAACGCTGGCATGCCGACCCGGACGAGCACGAGGCGGCGCTCCTGTCAGGGATCGCGATGGCGGCTGCCGAGGGCGCTCGATTGGTCTGCCTTCAAGAGCTGACGCTTTCGCCGTACTTCGCCGTGCAGTCCGAC
>JBGOTG010000061.1:0-11704 GCA_041476405.1 Candidatus Dormibacteraceae bacterium
ACGAACATTTGTTTGTACCATTCTCCTATGCTTGCGACGCAAGACGTCTACCCGATTGATGCTGTCGAGCTCAGCGCTGAGGACTACCGCGACCGCCTCATCCGCCAGCGTCATGTCATCGATCTGATGGAGCTCTCGTTCTCGCGGACGGCGGCTGAGTTTGCCGCCACCCGCCAGTACGAGGACGACGGCTCCAGCAGCCCGATCGACTGGATTCGCATCAACTGCCACATGACCGGCAATGCCGCTGCCGATCGGGTTGCCGTCGGCGGCCTGGTCGGCGAGCTGGAGCAGACGATTGACGCCCTCGTGGAGGGAGCGGTCGGCTTCGCCCACATGACTGTGATGGCCAGGACGGCAAACGCCGTCGGTGATGCCTTCAACGAGAAGGCCTTGCTCGACAAGGCGCGTGAGAACTCACCAGGCAAGTTCCATCACATCTGCCGGCATTACCGGCACTCGGTCGACCCCAGGGGTTATGCCGCTGAGGAGGTCGAGCTCGTCGAGAACCGGCGGCTGTCACTCAGCACCTGGGATGACGGCTCGCTGCTCATCAGTGGTGTGCTGGACCCTGCCGGCGGAGCGGCAGTCCGCACTGCGCTCGAGCCGCTTGCTCGCGCGTCAGGCGCCCATGACGACCGGAATCGCGAGCGGCGGCTGGCCGATGCCCTGGTCGATCTGTCGATGCATGCGCTGGATACCGGACTGATCCCGCAGCAGGGTTCTCAGCGCACCCACCTGCAGGTCACGACAACGATGGAGACGCTGCGCGGGCTGCCTGGCGCGGCGGCGGCGGAGCTCGAGTTCTCGCTACCCATCTCGTCCAAGACAGTCGAGCGGCTGGCCTGTGATTGCTCTCTCACTCGCATCGTGCTCGGCTCGGACTCGATGGTCATCGACGTCGGGCGCGCCAAGCGAACGATCTCCGGACCCGCGCGCAAGGCGCTCAACGCCCGCGACCGCGGCTGCGTATGGCCGGGTTGTGACCGGCCGGCCTCCTGGACATCGGGACACCACCTCGTCCACTGGCTTCACGGTGGCTCGAACGATCCCGTGAACCTGGCCCTTCTCTGCTACCGCCACCACTGGATGGTGCACGAAGGCAGCTGGCAGATCGCTCGAGGCGATGACGGGCGGATGTTGACCATCCCGCCGACTGTGACCTTCGGCCACGTGCCTAGAGGGCCCGACTAACTACTACCTGACGACTGCGGCCGCTGCCGTCAGGCGCGGCCCGGGTTGTCGGCTGTCGCCGTCACCGTCGCGGCGTTCACCTGCTGGCCGTTCAGCGCGCTCATCGTGCAGCTGACAGTGGTCGTGGCGTTGTACCCGACGTCTGGCACGACCTGCACCTGGCAGGTGCCCACGATGCGCCGTGAAGCCGCGTCGCTCATCGTGAAGGTTATGGTGGACGGGGCCACCGCATTTTCCATCCCACCCAGATTCTTCAGCAGGGCCGAGACCACGCACGGCGAGGCGCACCCTGACGTGTCGACGGACACGACTGTGTAGATCGGAGGGAGCGTGGACAGATTGGAGAAGTCGATCACGTCCTTGGGCGCGACTATCGAGAAGTCTCGGTCGAAATTGCCGTACCGCAGGTCGGCCCCGCTGATGCCGTCGACCACGGCGCCACTTTTGAGCTGCACGCGCACCAAGCGGTACGGGGGACTGGCGGCGACGAAGACATCCGCCCTGGGGCCGGACAGGTCGACAGCATCGGTCTGGTCGACCTTCACATGGTCGACGCGTTGCTTCACGGCAGTGCCGAGAAATGTCGACCTGAAGCTGCTGCCGTCGGTTAGGTCCGGCAGGCGCGGAAGGTTGGCGGCCGAACCCTTCCACCAGGCGTTCCCGGCCGCCTTGACAAGGTTCCGGGACAGTGGATCGCTGCCCATGTGTTGGGACAGGAACTGGTTGCCGCGAAAGTAGGCGTCGGCACCGACGATGATCGCCTCCAGCTTCAAATCGGCTTTGGTCACAGCGACGTGCTCGGTGGTCGTGCGACCCATTTGAAGGTCGATCGACCACTGCGTGCCGGACTCGATGTAAGACCCCGTGACTTCGAAGGTCTTGCCTGCTTTCAACGTGTCCTCGACTCCGTTCTCGAGGGCACGCGTCGACGGCTGGCCAACACCAAACGGTGAGTCGCAGGCGGAGAGCGCTACCGCGATTGCTGCCGCGGCCGCCATGGCCAGCGCTCGGTGCGTCGCTCGAGAAACTGGACGAGAAGTTGCCAAGGTGTTCGGTTCAGTAACGGGCTGCATAGTATTACCGTTACCCGACCGTGGCGAATACCGAACCGGCGCCTGAGGGTTTGAGCCTTCCCGTCGATTCCAGCGCGCCGCGGCCTGGCGCCGCAAGGCGCCGCTCGCTCCGCATTCGTGGCCGCGACTACCCGGTTGTCCTCCCCACGCTGCGCGATCCCCGCATGCACGTGGCGGGCGTGCTGCTGACGCTCCAGGTGCTCGGCCAGACAGTCCTCGGGTTCCGACTCTCGGTGACCCAGATCCTGGTGTGCCTCGCCACCGGTGCGCTGATCGAGTTCGCAGTGGTCTTCTTCAAGGACCACGCAATCATCTGGCCGGCGAGCGGCCTGCTGACCGGCAACAGCACCGCGTTCATCCTCCGGGTCCCCGGCACCCTTCACGGCCAGTGGTGGAGCACTCACGGGATCGAGATCTTCATCGGCGTGGTCGCGCTTGGCATGGCCTCGAAGTACCTGATCCGCTGGCGAGGGCGTCACATCTTCAACCCCTCCAACCTGGCGCTCGTCATCGCCTTCGTCGCCCTCGGTCCGTCTCGCACGGAGCCCCTCGACCTGTGGTGGATCCCGATGGGTCCGTGGATGGGGGTGACCTACGCGATCCTGATCGGCGGGGGACTGCTGATCGCGCGCGAGCTCCGGATGCTCGGGCTCGTGCTGGGCTTCATGGCCGCATTCGCCTTGTTCGTCGCCATCGCGCTGGCTCAGGTGCCCGACCACTGCATGATCGCCAGCTGGCATGTGACCCCGCTCTGCGGGCGGGACCTGTGGCAGATCCTGGTCACGTCGCCGGAGGTGCTGATCTTCGCGCTGTTCATGATCCCGGACCCCCGGACCGTCCCGGACAGCCAGCCGGCCAGGATCGTGTTCGGTGTCCTCGTGGCCGGCCTTGCGGTGTTGTTGCTCGGACCCACGACGCTGGAGTTCTGGACCAAGACGGCAATCCTCGCGAGCCTGGTCATCGCTTGCGCGGTGCGATTTGCGCTGGTCCGGTTCCTCGCGCCGTTCGAGGAGCAAGGTTGGCGGCGATGGATGTTCGGCGGATTCCGCTGGCAGGTGCCTGCGGCCCTCGCCGCCGTCCTCGTCTGCGTCGCGGCCCTTCCCGTGTCGGCCGACCTCTCCACCCGCAGCCCGCAGCCCTTCGCCGAGCTCCCGGACGGCTCCACGCCGGCGGTCCCGCTGACAGTCGGCACAGGGCCTGCCGTGGCGAGCTGGGTCTCCAGCACGGCAGGCGCGTCATTGCCGCCTGTCGGCAAATCAGGTCCTGCCTCCGCTTCCGCGCGTGTATGGATCCTGCCGTCGATACCGGCGGTGAGCATCGCATCGAACGTGGTCGACTTCGACCCGTCCGTCACCCGGACGACTGCCGCCAGGATGGCACACGACGTGGTGCTCGACCTCATCATCGAGTCGGAGGCCCGCCGTTCGCACGACTTCAAGCTGGCGCAGGTCGGCGCGACCAGCGACGGCCTGACGGAATTCACGGACGTCATCAAGCAGGACGTCGCGGCTGGGAAGATCGTCCAGAAGACCTACACCTTCAACCAGATCAACTTGAGCCTGTTCCTGCCCAAGTTCAGCACCCAGGGCGCGAGGCTGATCGGGATCAGCCTGCACGGAACGGCCACCCTCACCACGCGTGACGCATCAGGCAACCAGCTCTCGACGTCAAGCGCTCCATACGCCAAGATCTGGGGCCTCGTCCCCGGTGCCTCGGGCGCCGGCAACCAGCTCATCGCCGTCGACTACACCGGCCTGGCCCTGGCCCCATAAAGACTGGAATCCGGCCGCGTTCAGTCCTTCCGGCTGACCGCCCCCGGGATGCCTGTCGGCTCGTAGACGGCCGGCGGTTCGATGCCAAAGGTGTCGGCGAGGCGGACGAACAGGCTGAACAGCGCCGCGACGTAAGCCGCCTCGGCGATCTGCTCGTCGGTCCATCCCACGTCGCGGAGGCCCTGCACCTGTTCGTCGGTGACGCGGTATGCCGCCTCGCTGATCGTCTCGACGAATTTGAGCAGCTTGTGCTCCTGCGGAGTCAGGCCCGCAGCATCGAGGTCACCGTTGCGGAGAGCTTCCGCCGCCCCCTCGAACTCTTTGCCCTGCAACTGCAGGAACCACGTGTGTGAGCTGAGTCAATACCTGCAGCGGTTGAGGGCGGAGACGTAGGACGCGATCATCTCGTGCTGGGCCCGCGTGAGCGCGCCGTCGCTGAAGTGCATGCGGGAGGCCGCTTGGATGGCGGCCAGGAAATCCGGCCGCAGGCTCATCGTCTGCATGATCGGCGCCACGATGCCGATCGGGCTCACCGCTTTGGCTTTCGCATACACCTCGGCCAGAAGCCCTTCGGCGTCCGGCTCGCCCACCATCTTGATCCGCGCCATGGTGCGGATGTTACGACTGGATATTCCCGACCGCCGGCGCTTTGACAGCGGGAGTGGAGTTGACGTCGCGGTAGGTCAGGTGGATCGAGACCGAAGGACTCGTCGCCCCGTACCTCAGGTCAGAGATCCAACGCCCATTGAGAGTGGCCGTGCCGGTCACTGTCGTGCTGCCCTGAACCAGATTCGCGGCCGCCCCGTCGGTGAGGGTGAACATGTAGCTCGACCCTTTCAAAGTTATCGCGGTGACGCCCGTCAACGTACTGAAGGCGCTGCGTGGATCGGCCGGGACCGCGGAGCGCGCGGCCGTTGCGAGCTGCCACGGCACCGCCGCTGCGTCTCGGCGGAAAGTACGTGAGCCGACCCGGATCAGCTCCAGGGTGTTGGACCCGATCTTCACGTTCTCATGGAGATCGTTGGGCGCCGAAAATTCGCCGCTGACATGCACCGACTGCGATCCGCTGACCACATCGGCCGTGAATCGAAAGGTGTTCGCCATCTTCATTGCGGCCGCCGCGGCCTGGAGCTTTGCTGTGGCGGTCGATGGAGCTGCTGGTCCTGAGTCACTTCCACAAGCGGCGAGTGTCAGCACACAAAGCGCCATCAACGAGCTGCGCAGGGGCCTCGACGAAGTTGACATGGCGCTACTCGTCTCCTATTCAAAGCCAAGGGCAGGCGCGATCTCCGCGCCTGCCCTCAGTCCGTCGCAAAGACGACCCTCAGACGTTTGGTCGCCTTAGTCGTGCTCGCCTGAGCCGGGTCCTCCATGGGAATCGCTCTCGTGCTCATTCTCATCGGAATCGTCGTCGTGGTGAACACCCTTCACCTTGGCGGTGACGGTCGGACTACCACCTGCGGTCGTCGGCGGTTTCACCGAGACCTTGAGCCTGTACACCTGCGATGGATCGTTATTGCTCGTGAATGTGACACTGACCTTGTTTCCGTGCCCGTTGACCTTGGGCGTCGAGGCCGAGAAGTTGGCGTCGAGACCCGAGACGGTCGCCGAAGTCACCATGTTCGTGACCGGGTCAATAGTGAAGTTGAGCGTGCCGATCCCAGGCAACGTGACCGAGTAAGATCCGCCGGCCGTGGTCGGCGCCGTGACATCAGCGGCACAGGGCGTCGTCAGCGGCAGCGTCGCGCCGCAGGCCGGAAGTGGTGAATGCGTATCGCCGTCCGCCAATGCGATGGAGGCCAGCGCGACGCTAGCCGCGGCGGCGATGGCCAGCGACAAGCCCCAAAGCGGCGCAGGGCGAGACAGCTTGAGCGCCGCACGCGCCCTCGCAGACATAGCTGGACTGGTCGGTGAAGTTTGGTCCATGCAGGTTCCTCCGTCGTCAATACGGCAAACGAGATTGCATCCACGGGTGACCACCAATTCGCTCACCCCATGGATCTATATAGATGACGCACGGGCCCCCGAAAGTCGGAACCGCCAGTGCCGAAGGGCGCACCCGGAACCTGAACTGGAAGCGCTTCGACTGCAGAGAGAGCGAGCCGCCCAGCAGCTCGGCCCGCTCGCGTATGCCCAGCATGCCCAGCGTCTTCGACCCTCCTGCCCTGCTGCGGCTCGAATCCGACGGCGTCGTTCCGCAGGCTTATCGTCTGCATGATCGACGCCACGATGCCGATCGGGCTCACCGCTTTGGCCTCCGCGTGCACCTCGGGTTACGCTGGCGAGACCCATTATGTGGCGCGCCGGCGATCTGAGCCTGTCCATCGCGGCCGAACCTTTCGACTCTCCCGACGCACAACAATTGATTGCTGCACTGGACGCCGCCCTGGCGGCGCTATACCCACCAGAGCAGCGCTTTGGGCCGAACCTCAAGCCGGAGCATCTCGAAGGCGGGCGCGGGACGTTCCTGGTTGCGCGCGACCGCACTCGCCGAGCAGTCGGCTGTGGCGCGCTCCGCCTCCTCGACCCGACGACCGCTGAGGTCAAGCGGATGTACGTCGAGCCCGATCAGCGCGCCAAGGGCGTGGGGAGGGCCATTCTTACGACGCTGGAGGACGTGGCGCGAAAGCTGGGCGTTGCGCGTCTGGTGCTCGAAACCGGTGTTCACCAAGAGGCGGCGATCGTCCTGTATCGCCGAGCAGGTTTCAAGCCGCTCGACTGCTGGGGCGAGTACTCAGCCTCGCCTGGCAGCCTCTGCTTCGAGAAGGACATCGCCGCAACGCCTTCTGGCTGACGTGCAGCCGCTGTGTTCAGACGTAGCTGCCGACGAGAACCAGCCTGTAGCCGCGCGCCCGCAGGTCGGTGATCAGCGTCGGGAGCGCATCCGCGTCGAGCGTGCTGCCGTCGTTGGCTGCGCCAACATGCATGAGCACTATCTCACCCGGCCGCAGGCCGCTGAGCACGCGCTGGATCACCGTGGTGGTCGATTGACCCAGGCTCTTGCCCTCCCAACCAAGCGTGTCGACGGTCCAGCGGATGCCGCCGTAACCCAGTCGGTGGACGTCTGCCAGAGTCCGCGCATCCGTGCTCCCGTACGGAAAGCGGAACAGCGGCCGCGGATCATGCTTGGTGGTTGCCACGATCACGCTCTGCGCGCGCGTCACCTCAGTGGCAACCTGTGCATCGCTCAGGTCGGTCAGGTGTGGATGGTCGTACGTGTGATTGCCGATCGCATAAGAGCCCGCGATCGTGCGGGCGTCGTTCGGGTAGACCTCAGTCCACCTGCCCGTGAGGAAGAACGTGGCCGGCGCCCCCGCGCCGGCGAGGGCCTTGAGGATAGGTGCGACTCCCGCGTTGTTGCCTCCGGCATCGAACGTGAGGGCGACCACCTTGTCGTTGGTCGGTAACCTGGTCCACTCCGCTCCGGCAAGCGATGCGGGCAGGCCTGTGGGTTTCGCTGTCGGTGAGGGCGTCGCCGCGGGCAGGTACGTGCGGGCGCCGGAATAGTCAGCGATCAAGGGGAAGGTCGAGAGCGGCACCTGCTCGAGCGGATAGCCGGGCGACGGTGAGTCGATCACGAGTCCGTTGCCCGCGTAGATGGCCACGTGGTAGACGGAACCGCCACGGGCGAAGAACACGAGATCGCCAGGCTGCAGAGCCGCGCGCGACACGGCCCGCCCCGAACGTGATTGTGGGTCGGCATCGCGGGGCAGCAGGATTCCGTGGGCTTTGAAGATCGAATACACGAGACCGGAACAGTCGTAGCCGAAGCCCGAGGTGCCGCCCCACAGGTACTTGAGGCCAAGAAAGTAGCGTGCGTTGGCGACTATCGAAGGGCCGTTCTGCGGCAGCGTGCGAAGCGAGACCGCCGCCTTGTCGACCACCATCACCCCGCCGGGAATCGCCACGTCATATGTCTTGGTGGTCTCGCCCAGCACCGGCAGCACGGTGCCGAAGCTCACTCGGAGCGTCTTGGCGCCGGCGGCCGCGCGCAGCACCGTTGTCGGCTTGACCACGATGACCGATTTGTTGGCTTCCAGCGGCGGGATCGCGGTCAGCTGGCGCAGCGGGATCCACACGGGATAGCCGCGCGAGTCGAGCGGCGTCTTCTGAGCGGGAATGACGACCCTGGCCCACTGGCCCTGCACGGCCAGCACCTTGACGGCGTCACCCAGAAGAACCTGGGTGTCGACGCGGCCGATCAGGCCGTTCTGGGCGGACACGTTCATGGCGGCGACCCAGGCCTCGATCCGCACCGGGTTCTCCAGCGCAGGGGCATCGATCGAGCGCGGAGACGTCGGGCTCCTCCAGCCGGTGGCGACGGCGACCGCCACATAGGCAGGCGCGCCGGGCGTCACCTTCGGCGTCGGCGTCGGCGTTGGCGAAGGGCTGGGGAACGGGCTGGGCGAGGGCGATGACGTCGGCGAGGCCGCCGGCGATGAGGCCGGAGACGGTGACGGCGACGGCAGCGCGACCGGGCCGGCGCCGCAGGCGGCCAGCATGATCGCGGCAACGCCCAGCGCAAGGGACCCCCTCACACTCACTCCACGATCGTCGACCACACAAAGCGCTGGAGACAGGTCCGGTCGGCCTGCCAAGGAGATGACAATCGGCGCGCCTGAAGCTGCGTAAGCCCTCGCCGAGACGGGCACATCGGCTCTGGTGAACGGCGGGGCGTCGCAGGACCATCGAGGCGATGATCGATGCTCGCCGGCCGATGGGCGTGCTGGTTCGCGACTGGGGTCGCGAGCGACAGTCCGCTCGTGCCACGTCCCGATCTCACCGCCTCTTGGCGCGCGCGACTGCGCTCGCGCTCGTGCTGGCGATCTTCGTCACCCTTGGGGGGAGCACCCACCCGATCGACCCGGGGAACGCGATCCTCTTGCAAGCGAGGGCGAGCGCCTTGCAGGAGAGGTGGTCTCAGATGGTGACCGACGGAGTGCCGGCCGCCGATGTGGCTGCGCTCCAGTCGGAATGGATTGCGTCACAGCACCCGCAGCTGTTCGGCATCCCGCTCAACTTCCTGCTACCTGACATGAAGGCCGCCGTCGACCGGTGGCAGGCGGACACCGATGCGGTATGGGATCGCAACCTCGATACCGCCCGCGCGAGTGCCGCAGGTGCCGAGCTGGAGCTGCACCAGGCTCTCGATTCCGAGTCGCTCGCCCAACGCAAGGAGCGCCTGGCGGATCTCAGATCCGCGCCGACTCCGGCCGCTCTGCATCAATTGCAAGCCGGCTGGGAGCTGCAGACGCGCCTCGTGCCAATCGACAAGGACGTCGCCGCCGCCGTCGGCCGGCTCACAAACCTGGCATCTCGAGCGCGAGGGCTGGGAATCAGGACCGATCCGGTGCCGGCTCTACTCGCACGCGCAGAGAACTACGCGTCTCTCGACGACGCCGACCGGCTCAGCCAATCCGGACTGCTGATCCCCGACCTGGCCGGTGCCGAGAAAGACCTCAAGGCTCGCATCGCCGCCGCCACGCTGGTCAGGCAGGCATTCAAGCGCGCTGCCGACGAGATCTCGATCGCCGGCCTTTACGGCATCAGCGTGGCGGCCGCTCAGGCAAGGGTCGACAAGGGCTCTCGCTCCTATTCGACATCCACCCAGGCGGCTCAATTCGATGCCATCAGGAAGGACCTTGACGCGGTCGTGGCGGACCTCAAACGCAGGGTCAACGTCGTCCTCAGCCAGGTTCGCGTGATCTCCGGCGTCACCTTCTACAAGCAGACACATGCCCTGAGCTGCGAAGAGGCGGCAGTATCCATGGCGCTCACCCACCAGGGCATCCACCTCAGCCAGGACCAGATCCTCGCCGAGATGGGGGCCGACCGGCGACCGATGTATGTCGACTCCGCAGGTCGGGTGCGCTGGGGTGACCCGTACATCTCCTTCGTCGGAGATGTGGACGGCAGCGAGAGAAACTACACCGGCTCCCAGGCCAACTACCCTCCGCTGGTTCGGGTGGCCGAGGCACATGGCGCCCGGATCATCGCCTACGGCTACATGACCGCCCAGACCATCTACGCGCGCGTGGCGGCCGGCCACCCGGTGGTCGCGTGGGCGACCTGGGACTGGGCCTGGCACCCGCGCCATGACTACCTGAGCTTTGGCGGCCGCTGGATCCCGTGGATCGGTCCCACCTACGAATCGCACGTCTACGCGGTGGTCGGTGTTCGCCCTGGGGCGGTGCTGGTGAACGACCCCATGCGGGGCCAGTACTGGGTCGCGAAGACGACTTTCCAGGCCGCCTACTCCGACTTCATGGAGGCCATCGTCTTTGCCTGACCATCTGCAGAGGGCTTCCGCGTTTGCGCTCGTATACTGGCTTCAGGCCACCCTCCCCCGTGGCAGTAGCCGGGAGAGGAGGGCGGATCGAAGTGATCAGCCGCGGTCGAGTAACTTGTCGTGCCTCCGGCGGTTCAGGACCAGGGGCCGGGGTGTGACGTTGAAATGCTGAGATTGGCTGCGGTGGCCGGAGTGGGTGGCGGCGCGGGCCTCTATTTCGTGCTGTGGGCCGTGCACCAGGGCAAGACCGTGAACGCCCGCTCGCGCCGCCGCTCGCACAGGGTGTCCTGGAGCGCTGTAGCAACGGTCGTGACTTGTGCGCTGCTCGTCGGCGGCAGCGTGGGCGTGCTCGGCCTTCATTACCTGAACGAGCGTGACGCATCGGCCCCTCTCGCCGGCGTAACACAGGTAAGCCCTGAGCCGCTACAGCCTGAAGGGTCCCCAACTCCAACTCCTTCGGCTTCGCCGAAGCCCCTCCCCGTGCACATACTGCTGCAGGTCCCGTTCACGACCCAGGCACCGCTAGGTAACTGGTCGCAGCACCAGGAGAGCTGCGAGGCCGCGAACCTGACGATGCTGGTCGCCTATTGGAAACACGATCGCTCGGTCATCATCGACCCCAAGGCTGCCGATGCCTTGATCCACCAGATCGACGGCTGGAAGACACAGCTCGACCTGACCAACACGTTGCTGGGCAAGCTCGCACAGGCCCATTTCGGCTACGACTACCGGCTTCTGCCGAACAATGCCCAGACCATAAGGGAGCAGCTGTCCGCCGGCCGGCCGCTGCTGGCCGAGGTGCGAACCCATGGCCTGGGCAACCCCAACTATCCGGGGTACAGCTCCCACTACGAGCAGCAGGGCTGGTCGGTGCCCCACTTCGTGGTCATCATCGGATATGACCAGACGGGCGTGTTTCTGAACGATCCCGGGATCTCCAAGGGCCGCGGCTACCACATCACTTACGCTCAACTGACCCACGCCATCGCCGATCTCGATCAACATCACCCCGCCCTCAACCAGGGCCAGGTCCTGCTGCTCATCGCCCCCGCGGCTCGACCCACGCAGTCCCCTGGGCCCATCCAGCCAAGCCCCTAGAGGGCCACAGCGATTTTCCGGGAACCGGAGTCGCGGTTTGGGGTGGCTAGAGGGATTTGAACCCTCGACAGCCAGATCCACAATCTGGTGCTCTGCCATGCTGAGCTATAGCCACCACGGTGCGGGCCAAGCGCCGGTGGCCCTGTGAGAACCACGATTTTACCCGGCCGCGTTGTCGGAGAATGGAAGGCGATGGCGAGTCCGGCCGAATTCGACCAGATGATCAAGTCCGGGGAGCTCATCGAGTCCCCCCGAGAGATGACCCCCGAGTACCTGCG
>JBGOTG010000062.1:0-11665 GCA_041476405.1 Candidatus Dormibacteraceae bacterium
CCTCGTGGTAGTCGACAGGAAGCCTGCCGGCTGCGTTGTCGAAGACAACGGTCACCTCGGCGAAGGCCGCGCGCGACCGACGCTCGCCCCCGACGTAGATGACCTCCTCCATCTTCCGCCCGCGAATGTCGCGAGCCTGGCTGGAACCCAGCACCCACTTCACCGCGTCGACGATGTTGGTCTTCCCGGATCCGTTGGGCCCGACGATCGCCGTCACGCCGCCTTCGAACAGGATCTCGGTCGGCCTGGCGAAGGTCTTGAAACCCAGCAGGTTCAGCGAGCGTAGGAACAAATCAGCTCCAAGGTAGCAGATGTAGTGGTGATTCGACGCCTGGGCACAACATGTGGAAACCCGCTATTCGAGGGGCTCTCCGAACTGGCGGCTGCGCCGGGGCGCCTGGGGAGACGGAGGCGCGGGCTCGGCCGGCGGATCGGCCGCGGCTGCCGGGCCTGGCTCGGACATGACCGCGGCAGCCTCGGCCGGCTCGGCCGGCTCGATGTGCACCGCGGGTTCAGGCATGACGGCGACCGGCTCCGCGGGAGCTTCCAGCGAGCCGGCGGTTGCGGGTGCCGTCCGGGCCCGGGGCGCGCGCGGCGCGCGCGGTGTGCGCGGGCGCGCGGCCTTCGGAGGCTGGGCGGCGGCCGGCGCGCCGGTGTTGCCGAGGAGGCTCTGCAGCGCGGCCTTCGCCGCCTCCTGCTCGGCCTCCTGCTTGGTCGCGCCATGGCCGGTGCCGAGAGGCTCCGCGCCGGCGAACACCACCGAGGTGTACTCACGGCGGGCGCCGACCCTGGCCCCTTCGCTGTCGTAGAAGGGGGTATCGCCGAAGCGCTCCTGCGCAACCTGCTGCAGCCGGCCCTTGAAGTTCTCGTCTTGCGCGGGCGAGGGTAGCGAGCGGTAGCGATTGAGGTAGTAGTGGTACGCGGCGTCGTAGCCCGCGTCCAGGAAGACTGCGCCGAGCACGGCTTCGAACATGTTCGCGAGCAGAGATTTGAGGTTGCGACCTCCGCCCTTGGCGATGCCCTTGCCCAGGTAGAGGTAGCTCCCCATGTCGAGCTGCTCGGCGAGGAGGGCGAGGGTGTTGGTGTTGACCATCGCCGACCGGGTCTGCGTCAGCTCGCCCTCGCTGGCCCCTGGGTGGTGCTTGTACAGGTACTCGGCCGTGATGAGCTGGAGGACCGCATCGCCCAGGTACTCGAGGCGCTCGTTGTCGCGCGGGGAAAGGTGAGGGCTCTCGTTGGCGAAGGAGCTGTGCGTGACCGCTTCGAGCAGGAGGCTCGGGTCGCGGAAATGGATTCCAATCTTCTGTTGGAGCAGCTGCAGCGACGGGGTCGGAGGCGCCGCGGGTTGTGCTATGAGCCGGACTTCTCCTGGATGTATTCCCACGCCTGGCCGACAGTCGTGATCTTCTCGGCGTCCTCGTCCGGGATCTCGAGGCCCGTGTTCTCTTCGAACGCGTAGATGAGCTCGACGAGGTCGAGCGAATCGGCATTCAGATCTTCCTGGAAGGACGCGTCCATCGTCACCTGCTCCGGCTCACAGCCAAGGCGCTCGACGACGATGTTCTTGAAGTCTTCGAAGCTGAGTTTCTGAGTTTCCAAATTTCGCCTCCGGTAGCGACAGCCGCGTGGGGGTTCGCCGCTACTGTAACAGCCCCGGCAGGAGCCCGGCTTCGGCCCGCAGCTACGCTGTGATCCCGAGCGCCAGGCAAGCGGCGGGCGTGCCGACCGCCACCGCCGTTGCGCCGGGCGCCAGCTCGCGCATCATCCCCGTGAGGGCCCGCTTGGGACCGACCTCCAGGAATGTGTCGCAGCCCCGCTCGACCAGCGACTGCACGCACGCCGCCCACCGCACGGGGGACCGCAGCTGCATCCCCATCACGTGGGGGATCCGGTCGCCGCCCTGGTGCTCACGGCCCGTGAGGTTCGCCATGACAGGGATCCGGGGCGAGCGCCACTCGATGCGATCGAGGGCGGCCCTCAGCTTCGCGGCGGCGGGCGCCATCAGGGGCGTGTGAAAGGCGGCGCTCACGTTGAGCGCCACGATTCTCTTGGCCCCGGCCGCCTGCAGCCGTTTGGTGGCGGCCTCGAGCCCGGCGGTGGTGCCCGCGATCACGGTTTGGCTCGGGGTGTTGTAGTTGGCCGGCCAGGCGTCGTTCATGCCGGCGAGGGCAACCTCGACGGCGTCCGGCCCGAGGCCGAGCACTGCCGCCATCGAGCCGGTGCCGGCCGGCGCCGCGTCGGCCATCGCCCGGCCGCGCTCGACGACGGCCTTGATCACCTGGGCGGCGCCTGCGGCACCACCGGCGGCGAGAGCCGCGTACTCCCCCACCGAGTGCCCCGCAGCCGCGGCCGGCTCGATGCCGCGGCGTTTCAGGAGCAGGGTCAACCCCAGACCGACGAAGCACAGCGCAGGCTGGGCGTTCTGCGTCAGGCGCAGCTCATCGTCGTCGGCGGTCGTCAGCAGGCGCCTCAGATCCACGTCGGTCGATTCGCCGCAGCGATCGCACAGCTCTGACACCTCGGGGTCGGTCAGCAGCTCGGTGCCCATGCCGGCGTGCTGCGAACCCTGGCCTGGGAAAACGAAGGCGATAGTGGGCATGCTCACTCCGCTGCGCCGCGACCCGACGCTATTCGGTCTTGATCACCTCGCGGCCCGCATAGTAGCCGCAGTTGGGGCAGATCGAGTGTGGGCGCTTGGGCTTCTTGCAGTTCGGGCACGGCTGGATCTGGACCAGGGCCAGCGCGAGGTGCGAGCGCCGGCGGCCCTTCCTCGACTTCGACTGCTTGACCTTCGGTAGTGCCATCGCTCCGCGCAGTTTACCGAAACTTGCGTCTGGGCTTGGGCTAACCGGCCCTCCCCGCTCGCCGGGGAGGGCGGCTCAGCTCGCGTAGCGAGCTCAGTCCGGGTGGGGGCGTGGACTATTGGTCGACAGTTTCTTCAGTCCGCTCAACCGCCGGCGCGCTCGCCTGCAGGGCTTCGACGCCCCGGCGGACTGTGGCCAAAGTGCGGCCCAGGTGCGCCTCCAGCTGCTTGAGCTGCTCGAGCGCGTATGACTCGGCCTCGCGGATGATCTGGTCCGACTTCGCCTGCGCATCCCTTACGACCTGGGTCGCGTGCCGTTCTGCCCGGCGAAGGACCTCGTGCTCGGACGAGGTCTCCTCGGCGCGCTCGTTCGCGCGCGACATGATGCGCGCCGCCTCGGCATGGGCTTCGGTGATGATCCGCTGCTGCTCGGAGACCGTCCAGTTGGCCTGCTTGATCTCGTCAGGCAGGTTGAACCGGATCTGATCGATGAGCTCCATCGCCTCGTCCTCGTTGACCATGACCTGACTCGAAAGCGGGACGTGGCGCGCGTTGTGCACCAGCTGTTCGAAATGGTCAAGCAGCTCGTCGACCTTTATCTGTACTTCTCCTTGAGAGCCTTGGCGACGGCCGGCGGCACGAGGTCCGTCACGTTCCCGCCGTAGCTGGCGATGTCCTTCAAGATACTTGACGACACGAAGATGTGGGCGAAGCCCGACATCAGGAAGACCGTGTGGATGTCTGGCGCCAGCTTTCGGTTCATCAACGCCTGCTGAAGTTCGGCGTCGAAGTCGGAGTACGCACGCAGGCCCTTCACCAGCGTGGTCGCGCCGCGGGATCGTGCGTACTCGACGGTGAGCCCCGTGAAGCTCGCGACCTCGACCCTGTCCCGCCCTTTGAGCGCTGCCGAGATCAGGTCGATGCGCTCTTTGACGCTGAACAGCGGCTGGCGCTTTTCGGGGTTCGCGGCGACAGCGATGATGAGCTCGTCAAAGATGTTCAGGGCCCGCTCCACGACGTCCAGGTGGCCGTTGGTGAAAGGGTCGAAACTGCCCGGATAGACGGCGGTCTTTGGTTGGTGGTTCATGCGCGCAGCACGCTGACCATGGTGTCGCCATATCGCCGCTGCCTGTCGACTCGCAGGCGCGTGAGCGCCGGCAGCACCTGCCGCCGCGAATGCTCCGCGACCACAGTCGCACCTGTCACCTCGCGGTCCAGCACTTTTAGCGCGCGGTCGAGCACGACGTCGTCATACGGCGGGTCCATGAACACGAAGCCGGCTCGCCTGATCTCGTCCGCCGAGCCTTCGAGCCAGTGCACGACATCACCGCGGACCACTCGCGCGCGCGCTTTGAGATCCAGGACTTCCAAGTTCTGGCGCAGGATAGCAAGACCGCGTGGTTCGCGGTCCACGAACGTGACGCCGGCGGCTCCGCGCGACAGCGCCTCGATGCCGAGCGCTCCCGAACCCGCAAACAGGTCGAGCACCTGCGCGTCGGCGATGCCGGGCCCGACGAGGTTGAAGATCGCCTGCTTCACCATGCCCTGGGTCGGCCGGATGCCTTTGGGCGCCTTCAGGCGCCGTCCACGAGCTTCGCCACCGGCGACCCGAAGCTTTGACATCCCTACTGGAGCTTCGGCCGCCGGCCGGCCCATGGCCGGGCCTGCTCCAGCTGCGCCGCCAGGCCCAGGATCACCGCTTCCCCGCGCGGAGGGCCCACCAGCTGCACCCCGATCGGCATCCCGGCGGAGTCCACGCCCAGCGGCAACGAGACGGCCGGCTGGCCGGTGCAGTTGTAGGGAAACGTAAAGCAGATGAAATCCATGTATTCGTCGCCCGCCGTCGCAAGCTCGACGCCGAGCGTGTTCAGAGGTGGGGCCGTGCGCGGCAGCGTCGGCGTGACCAGCACGTCGTGTGTCTCCCAGAACCGGACCACCAACCGGCTGTGCATGCGGATCGCGTCCACGGCGCGAACGTAGTCGACAGCCGACAGCTGCTGGCCAAAGGTCAGCGCCAGGACGTTGAATGGATCGAGCACGCTCTCGTCGGCGATCGGCAGCGACCCGAGGCCGGAGGCGGCGATGAGCTGAAACGGGCCGCGAAACGGTTCGGTGTCCGGACCTTCTTCAGTGACGTGATGGCCCAGCCCGTCCAGCATGCGCGCGATCTCGTCCACGCACGCCGCCACGTCGGGCTCGACGGCTGCCTCGGCCTTGACGGTGAACGCGACCCGCAGCTTCCGATTGGTCGGATGCGCGTGCTCCGCGAACCGGCCTTCGTGCTCCGCCCAGTAGGCGTCACCGGCGAGGTGGCCGGCCATCGCATCCAGGCCCGCCGCGGCGTCGGCCACGGTCCTCGCGATCGAACCATCGGTGCTCAGGCCCGCCCAGTGCTCGCCCAGCAGCGGGCCTGGCGAGATGCGACCCCTGGAAGGTTTGAGGCCGACCGTGCCGCAGCAGCTGGACGGGATGCGTACAGAGCCGCCGCCGTCGGACCCGTGGGCGAAGGCGCACAGGCCCGAGGCCACCGCTGCGGCGGCGCCCCCGCTCGAACCGCCGGCCGAGTGGCCCAGGTTCCATGGGTTGTGCGTGGCGCCGAAGAGGCCGTGCTCGGTGGTCGGCCGCGTGCCGAACTCCGAGAGGTTGGTCTTGCCAAGGATCGGGCAGCCTTCCTCCTTGAGGCGCGCCACCGGGAAGAAGTCGATCGGCAGGACCTGGTTCTCGAATGCTCTCGAGCCAAGGGTCATCGGGTACCCGGCGAGGGAGACGATGTCCTTGATCGAGACCGGTACGCCTCGCAGGGGATGGCGATCGTTCGTCGAACCCGGAGCATCGGCGCCGAGCGCCTGAGCCAACGCAAGCTCTGGGACCGTCAGCACGTACGCGTTGAGCTCGGGGTTCAGCTCCTCGATGCGCTTGAGATAAGCCTGGGTGAGCTCTGTCGAGGAGATCTCTCCTCGCCGGATCGCCGCCCCCTGGTCAAGGGCGGACGCGTATGGATCCATCGCCGTTAATGGTGCCGATTCTTGCGGCCGGAAACGGAGCTGTCGAAAGCGCTGACTCGAATCGGCCGCTGTTCGCCGCCGGAACGGCAACGAGCAGGCCCCCGCTGGTCTGGGCGTCGCACAGCATCAGCTGGTCAAGCTCGGGGATTCCGCCCCAATCCACCTGCTTCCAGTAGGCCGCATGGTTGCGCCTGCTTCCACTCGGAAAGAGATCACGTTCGGCGAGATCTCGAACACCTTCCATAAACGGGATCGAGCGCAGCTCGATGTCGGCGCCGCCGGCGAGGTTGGCGAGGTGACCGATCAGACCGTAGCCCGTGACATCGGTCGCCGCAGTGGCCCCGCATTCGACCATGGCCGCGGATGCGTCCCGGTTGAGGTACGTCATCACCGCCACTGCTAGTCGTTCCAGCGCCGGTGGGCAGAGCCCCCTCTTGATCGCTGTCGCGACAAGACCGGAACCGAGCGGCTTGGTCAGATAGAGCGCGTCGCCCGGCCTGGCGCCTTCGTGCGTCACGATGCGGTCCGGGTGCACCTCGCCGACCACCGCATATCCGAACTTGGGCTCCGGATCGTCGACGGAATGGCCCCCGACCACGGCGATGCCGGCCTCGCCCATCTTCGCGGCGCCACCGGACACGATGCGCTCCAGCAGACCGGTGCTCAGCTTCTCGCGCGGGAACGCTGTGATGCCGAGCGCGAACATCGGCCTCGCGCCCATCGCATACACGTCGCTCAGCGCATTGGCGGCGGCGATGGCGCCGAACTCGGAGGGGTCGTCGACGATTGGGGTGAAGAAGTCGACTGTCGCCACGAGCGCGCGGTCGGGCGCGATGCGATAGACCGCGGCGTCATCGCGCGCGGCCGCACCGACCATCACGTTTGGGTCGACGATCGGGGGCAGAGCCCCCAGCACATGCCCTAGCTCCACCGGGCTGAGCTTGCAGGCTCAACCGGCCCCGTGGCTGTACTCCGTCAACCGAAGCGGCGAGAGGTCCTTCATATGGCTAAGTATGGTTGCCGTTTCTCGGTCGGCCCCTCCGGCGCTTCGGGCCACCTCCTCGGCGAGCGGGGAGGGCACGAGGACACAATGGCGCCGTGGCACTCGTGTTCGCGGCCATCGCGCCGCACGGCGGGCTTGCGATCGAGGAGGCCTGCACGCCGGAGGAACGGGGGCTGGCCGCGTCCACGCGCGCGGGCATGGAAGAGCTGGGCCGGCTGTTCGTGGCGGCGCGTGCTCAGGTGGTGGTGGTCGCCACGCCGCACAACGTCCATATCCCCGGCGCCATGGGCGTTGTGGTGGCCGGTCGCGTGGCCGGCAGGCTTGCGGGCGCGCCTCCATCGATCGCGCTCGACGTGGCCACCGACCTGAGGCTCGCGTGGCTCGTCCTCGAGTCGCTTGCGGCCGCTCGAGTGCCAGTGGTCGGCGTGAGCTTCGGCGCAAACGATCCCGTCGATGCCGTCGCTCCGATGGACTGGGGCGTACTCATCCCGCTGTGGTTCATGGGCGGCCGCAGGAGCCCTCCCACGCCACTCGTCGTGGTGACGCCCGCCCGAGACCTGTCTGCTGAACATCACATCAGTGCAGGCGTCGCCATCGCGGCTGCGGCTGCGGCATCCGGACTGAGGGTCGCCTTCATCGCAAGCGCCGACCACGGCCACGCCCACGACCCGGAAGGCCCGTACGGCTATGACCCGGCGGCCAAGCAATACGACGAGCTGGTGTGCGAGCTCGTCCGGAGCGGTCGGCTCGACCGCCTTTCAGACATCCCACCCGAGCTGGTCGAGACGGCCAAGGCCGACAGCTGGTGGCAGATGCTCATCCTGCACGGCGCGACGCTCGAGGGCTGGAGCGGAAAGCTCGTCTCCTACGAAGCGCCCACGTATTTCGGAATGCTGACGGCGGCTTACACCCCTACCCGCGGTACCTCATCACCGCCTCGAAAACGCACCGTGCGCCGAACTCGAGCGCGCTGACCGGCACCCTCTCGTCCGCGGCATGGATGGTCGTCGAGCCGTTGAAGTCTGCGGGGTTGTTCAGGGGAAGGAACCCGTAGGTCCGGATCCCCAGCCTGGCGAAGTGCCTTGCGTCGGTGCCCCCTGTGACCAGGTATGGAAGCGGAACGCAGCCCGGATCGGCCTCGCGCAGGACAGAGGCGAAGAGCTCGAGCTGCGAAAGGTCGATCTCGGGCTGCTCCGGCCCGACCAGCTGCACCTCGAGCTCCGGATCCGGGCCGACCACGGCGCGAAGCTCATGCAGCATGTCGTTGGGCCCATAGCCAGGGAGAAGCCTGCCGTCGAGATGGACCTGCACCTCGCTTGGAATTACGTTGACCTTCAACCCGCCGCTGACGATCGTGGCATTCACCGTGTTGTGAAGCGCCGCGTCCAGGTTGCGGCCCAGCGGACCGAGCTCGCTGAGCGTCGCGTCGGCCCGCACCGGGTCGAGGAGCGCGGCCATCCGGCCTTTCCATGGCTCGTCGAGAGCATCTCGCATGCCTTCGAGAAGCAGCTTGACCGGGCGCGTGATGTGGACAGGGAGGCGGGCGCGGTCCAGGGTCGCCAGCAGGGCGCCGAGCCTGGCCATGGCGCCGCCGTGCGCGGGGATCGAGCCGTGTCCGCCGGGTCCACGCAGAGTCACGAGGATCTGGCACCCCCGCTTTTCGGAAACCATGATCGGATAGAAGCGCCGCCCACCCAGGTGTTGCACGACTCCGCCCGATTCGCCGATCCCGTGCTTGATCCCCGAGAACAGCTCGGGATGGCTGTCGACGAGCCACCTGGCGCCGTGGTTTCCGCCTGCCTCCTCATCGGCCAGGACGACGAGGACGAGGTCCCCGGGGGCACCACCGCGGGCGTGAGCCTGCAGGAATGCGCTGACCATCATCGCGACGCCGCCTTTCATGTCGAGGGCGCCTCGACCCCAGAGATAGCCGTCGACGATCTCCCCGCCAAACGGCGCGTGGCGCCACTCCTGGTTCACTGTGGTGACCACGTCGACGTGGCCCTGCATCAGGAACGGAGGCGCCTCGCCCCGGCCCTTCAGCCTCGCCACGAGGTTCGGCCTCCCGGCCACGTTCTCGTATCGCGCGCTCTCCACATGCGCCACGTCGAGAAGTCGTTCGACAACCTCGACCGCGATGTGCTCCTGCCCTGGAGGATTCGTCGTGTCGAGCTTGATCAGCTCGCGGGCCAGGTCGACGACCAGCGGATGTGCGGGCACCAGCGAAATCTAGCTGATCGAGGTTTGCTCGAGGCGGCGAAGGATCGCCGCTTTAAGCACGGGGTGCCTGGCGAATCCCGGGTCCGACTGGAGGACGAGCTCCGCCTCCTGCCTGACCTCGCTCAACAGCTCGGGCTGCTCCAATGCCTGCATCGCCACGTCGGACATGCCGTGCTGGCGTGGGCCCATAAGCTCGCCCATGCCGCGGATCCGGAGGTCTTCCTCGGCCAGCCTGAAGCCGTCGTGTATTCGTGTCAGAAGGCTCAGCCGCTCCAGGGTCGGCTCCGACGGATCGTCTGACAGAAGCAGGCAGTGGCTCTGGCCCGACCCCCTACCCACACGGCCTCGAAATTGGTGAAGCTGAGCCAGCCCGAAGCGCTCCGCTCCCTCGATCATCATCACCGTCGCGTTGGGCACGTCGATTCCGACCTCGACGACGGCGGTCGCGACAAGGACCTGGGTCTCGCCCTTCACGAATGCGTTCATCACGAGGTCTTTGTCCTTGAGCCTGCCGTGCACGAGGTCCATGCGCAGGTCGGGAAACACCTCTTTGCCGAGCCGCTCGAACTCGGCAGTGGCGGACCTGGCGACGAGCGACTCGGACTCCTCGATGAGGGGACAGATGACGAAGGCCTGGCGGCCAAGCCTCACCTGGGACCTCACCAGCTCGTAGGCACGATCCCTGCCCTCAGGATCCACCACCTCTGTCTGGACCGGGGTGCGGCCTGGAGGCATCTCGTCGATCACCGATACCGCCATCTCGCCGTAAAGGGCGAGCGCGAGAGTGCGCGGGATCGGAGTCGCCGTCATCGCCAGGAAGTGCGGGCGCCCTCGACCCTTCCCGCGCAAGAGCTCGCGCTGGCGTGTGCCGAACCGATGCTGCTCGTCGACGACGGCGAGACCGAGGTTGGCGAGCTCGACATCCTCTTCGATCAGGGCGTGCGTACCGACCAGCAGCGCGCAATGCCCTGACGCCGCGGCGGACCTCACACGGCGTCGCTCCGCGGCGCTCTGCCCGCTGATCAGGAGCTCGACGGTGAGACCCGGAAAGCTCCCCTCCAGGTAGGCGCGGAACTTGTGGAGGTGCTGCCTGGCGAGGATCTCTGTCGGAGCCATGACCACCGATTGCAGACCGGCAGCGTGCGCCATCGCCACGCACGCGGCCGCCACCGCCGTCTTGCCTGAGCCGACGTCACCGTTCAGGAGCCGGTTCATGGGCATCGGACGGTCCATGTCCTGGAACGCCTCCCAGGTCGATCTTCGCTGAGCCCGAGTGAGCTCGAAGCCCAGGCCGGCTTTGAAGGCTTCGATCACCTCCTGGCGGTACGGGATCGGCGTCGCAGGCTCGGTCGCGATGCCCGCTCTCAACAGCGCGAATGAGGCCTGTAGCTCGAACAGCTCGGCGAAGGCCATGCGGCGGCGGGCCTGGCGCCACTCGCCCTCGCTCTCGGGGCGGTGGCCCGATCGAACCGCGTCGGCGATCGGCAGCAGGTGGTGGCGCTGCAGCACTTCCGGAGGAAGCACGTCCTCCAGATCACCGGCGAGCGAGAGGACCGCCTCGATCCACTCGGCGATCTTCTTCGAGGTCAGTCCCCTGACAAGGTGATACCTCGGCATGAGGTCGCGTATCCGTTTGGGGCCTGCCGCGCTGACCTTCTCGTGCAGCGGGTTCCGCATCTCGAAGACGCCGAATCCCCTGCCTTTCACCATCCCTGCGACGGCGATGCGCTCTCCCTTGTGCAGCTGGTTGACGAGGTATGGCTGGTGAAACCAGACCAGCCTGAGGACGTCCCCCGAATCGTCGTTCAGGGTAGCCTCGGTCAGCGCAAGCTTCTTTCTCAACGAACGCTTCGCGGAGATCGCGGAGATGGTTCCGATCACCGTCGCCTGCTTCCCGTCGATGAGATCCGCCACCGCTGTGGGCTCGCCGTACTCGTCCCAGCCGAATGGCAGGTGCAGCAGGAGGTCGCGTACTGTGAGGATTCCGAGCCTGGTGAGGCGCGCGGCATCCGCCGGCCTGACTTTCGGCACCTCGCCGACCGGAGAGCTCAGCCCGAGTCCCACGCGTATCACGTAATTGAGGTTAAAGGGTCAAGGTTTGACTTCGTGATGAAGCCCGGTCTTTACACGGACGACTCCATAACGCGGCGCGTGAACCGTGAGAACGTCCTGCTGCTCGGAGGCGGGCGCGCGCTGCTGATGCAGCTCGCGCATCCGAAGGTTGCAGCAGGCGTGGACGAGCACTCGGACTTCCGCAGCCATCCGATTCGCCGCCTGCGCCGGACGATCCTCATCACGATGGCGATCGTCTTCGGCGACCGCGACACCGCGCTTGCGGCTGCGCGCACCGTCAACCAGGTTCACGCACGGGTCAAGGGGAGCGGCTATCGTGCGCTCGACCCCGACCTGCTGATGTGGGTGCACGCGACGCTGATGGACACCGCGCTGGTGACGTACGAGACGTTCGTGCACACCCTGCTCCCGCGTGAGCGCGAGGACTTCTACCAGGAGTTCAAGCAGGTCGGCGAGCTGCTGGGAATTCCGAAAGACAGGCTTCCCACCACTCTGCGCGACTTCGACTCATACCTCGAGGCCATGATGGAGAGCGGCCCCGTGCACGTCGATCAACGCGCG
>JBGOTG010000063.1:0-11466 GCA_041476405.1 Candidatus Dormibacteraceae bacterium
TGAATGAGCCGTCGCGGCGGGCGGCTGAGCGCTTTGGGTTCACCTACGAGGGAGTGTTCCGCCAGCACATGGTGGTCAAATGGCGCAACCGGGACACCGCCTGGTTCTCGATCACGGACGGGGAGTGGCCGGTCAGGAAAGCCGCGTTCGAAGCTTGGCTTGCGCCAGAGAACTTCGACGATGCGGGGCGCCAGCGCCGGTCGCTGTCTGCAGTGCGCGAGTCAATCGCCAGGTAGTTCCTGATCCGGACGGCCGCTGCGGCCCTGCGGGCCACCTCCCCGGCAGGCGGGGAGGGCAGAGGACAAAGACGAGGGGCCGGCTCCCGACCGACCCCTCGGTTATTTGTAAGTGGCGGCGACTAGCTGCAGCCGGTGGTGGCTCCGCAGTTCAGGCACTTGTAGCACGAGCCTGAGCGCACTGTGATCGCGCCGCAGTCCGGGCACGCCGGCGCGTCAGTGTTGATGAAGGCGATCTTCTGCATGCCGCTGATCCCGCCGTTGCCAGGGCCGGCGATGACCTTCAGCTCGGTCTGGAGTGCCGGCCTCGCGTTGTCTGCCCGCGCGGGCGCCGACGTCTCGACCGGAGCATCGCGGCGAACGACGCCTGCCTCATCCTGATCCTCGATCGCGAGGAAGTGGCTTGCCATCCATCTGAAGATGTAGTCGACGATCGACTTCGCGATCGGGATCTCTTTGTTCTTGGTGAACCCTGAGGGCTCGAAACGCATGTGGCTGAACTTGTCGACCATGAACTTCACGGGCACTCCGAACTGCAGGGCATACGAGGTCTGGGTGGCGAAGGCGTCCATCAGACCGGAGATCGTCGAGCCCTCCTTGGCCATCGTCACGAACAGCTCGCCAGGGGTACCGTCCTCGAACAGGCCGACAGTCAGGTAGCCCTCGTGGCCCGCGATGTCGAACTTGTGGGTGACCGCCTTGCGCTCGTCGGGCAGCTTGCGCCGCATCGCCCTGTACTCGACCTCGGCCGGCGCCTTCTTTTCCTTGTCCCTCGACGTGGAGAGTGGCTGTGACCGCTTGCAGCCATCGCGGTAGATGGCGATGCACTTGAGACCCAGTTTCCACGACTCGAAGTAGGTTTGCTCAATGTCTACCACCGTGGCGTCAGTCGGGAGATTCACAGTCTTCGACATCGAGCCTGAGATGAACGGCTGGACTCCCGCCATCATCCGCACGTGCCCCATCGGTGCGATCGAGCGCGTGCCCTTGATCGGCTTGAAGGCGCAATCGAAGACCTTCAGGTGCTCTTCCGCGAGATGAGGCGCGCCTTCGATGGTGTCGTTCTCATCGATGTAGATGACGATCTCTTTGACCTCGTGCTCGTCATAGCCGAGCTTTCGCAAGGCGGCGGGGACCGTGTTGTTGACGATCTTCAGCAGGCCGCCACCGACGAGCTTCTTGTACTTGACCAGGGCAAGGTCGGGCTCGATCCCAGTGGTGTCGCAGTCCATCATCAGGCCGATGGTCCCGGTCGGCGCGAGGACCGTGGCCTGTGCGTTGCGGTAGCCCTGGGCGCGGCCCAGCTTCACCGCGTCGTCCCATGTCTCGCGCGCCGCATCGACCACGCCGGCCGACTCCGGCGACGTGCTGAGCTGATGCGCCGCCTGCCGGTGCTTCTCCATCACGCGCAGCATCGGCTCGCGGTTCTTCGCGAACTCGCTGAACGGGCCCTTGACCTGCGCCATCCGCGCCGATTGTGCGAACGCGCGGCCGGTCATGATCGCCGTGATCGCGCCCGCAAAGCGTGTGCCTTCCGCTGAGTCGTAGGCGAGACCCATCGACATCAGCAGCGCGCCGAGGTTGGCGTAGCCGAGGCCCAGCGGGCGGAGCGCCTCCGAGTTCTTGGCGATGGCCGGAGTGGGGTACGAGGCGTTGGAGACCAGGATCTCCTGGCCAGTGAAGCAGATGTCGACGGCGCGCCGGAAACGATCGACGTTGAAGGTGCCGTCCTCCGACTGGAACTTCATCAGGTTGAGCGACAGCAGGTTGCACGCGGTGTCGTCGAGGAAGACGAACTCGGAGCACGGGTTGGTAGCGTTGATCCGGCCGGTGTTGGGGACGACGTTCCAGTCCTGGATCGTGCTGTCGAACTGGAGGCCGGGGTCGCCACAGATCCAGGCCGCGTCGGCGATCTCGCGCCACAGCGTGCGCGCCTTGTACGTGTCGACGGTGCGGCCGCCGACGATCGCCTTGGTCTCCCACTCCTTGTCCGCCTCGACGGCTTCCATGAATTCGTCGCTGATGCGGACCGAGTGGTTGGCGTTCTGGAACTGGACCGAGTCGTAGGCGCCGCCAGGCACGTTGAATCCCACGTTGTAGCCGGCCTCGATCAGAGCCCAGGCCTTCTTCTCCTCCTCCGCCTTGCAGCGGATGAAGTCGAGCACGTCCGGGTGGTCGGCGTTGAGGATGACCATCTTGGCCGCGCGACGGGTGGTGCCGCCCGACTTGATCGAGCCCGCGAACGAGTCATAGCCCTTCATGAAGGAGACTGGGCCTGAAGCCGTCCCGCCGCCCGAGAGCTGCTCCCTGGACGACCGAAGAACCGAGAGGTTGGTACCGGTGCCGCTGCCGAACTTGAAGAGCATGCCCTCGGTCTTCACCAGGTCGAGGATCGAGTCCATCGAGTCCTGGACCGAGTTGATGAAGCATGCGGAGCCCTGCTGCGAGCGGCCGGGCACGCCGATGTTGAACCAGACAGGGCTGTTGAACGACGCGTGCTGGGTGACCAGGAGATAGCGCAGCTCCTGCGCCCAGTTCTCCGCGTCCTCCTCGCTCGCGAAGTAGCCGCCGTCGCGGCCCCACCGCGCGAGGGTGTCGACGACCCTGTCGATGATCTGCCTCACGCTGGTCTCGCGCTCAGGGCTGCCGGGGCTGCCCCGGAAGTACTTCTGCGCCACGACGTTGATGGCCAGCTGCGACCAGGAGCGGGGGACCTCGACGTCCTTCTGCTCGAAGATGACCTGGCCCTTCTCGCCTGTGATCGCGGCGGTGCGCCGCTCCCATTCGATCAGGTCGTAGGCGTGGCTGCCCGCGGGCGTGAAGTGACGATCAAACCGGAGCCCAGCCACTTTCCCAGAGTGTGCGCCTTGGGCGCGCCCGGCGCCGTTCGGCTTGTGGGTTCCATTCTGGTTTCCGTTTTTGCGGGCTCCGGTGGCAAGGTCGGCAACATTTTTGGCCATTTCTTAGAGAACGCCTCCTTAATTCATCCCCGTCGCGGGTGCTTTCAAATCGTTTGCTGGATCGTCTGGTGTGACGTTGAGTGGGTCGTTGAACTTGTTTGTTTGGGGATGCAAGAGGCCCCAGAGCATGCCCGCCACTTATGCCCCAGGGCCTCGATGTAACGCCATGAATACTACGCGCACGGTTTTGGGGTTGTCAAGTCCAAAACACAACATATTCGGCCTGGCGAGGCCCTCAGACCCCACATATAGGTGGATTACCTGTGGATATCCCTGGTGATGAGTTGGGCACAGGCTGGGCATTGGCTGGGGGAAACCTGGAAAAACCTGGTTACTGAGCCGGCTCGACCAGCGCGAGGGTGAGGGGCTCTGTGGAAAGGTCCTCGACCCCGCCGTCAGCCGTCTGGACGCTCTGCGCCGAGGCCCGGATCTTGGCCGACACCTGCTTGCCCTCGCCGTAGGCGTTCTGGAGCATCGTGACGGCCCTCTGGAGCTTGTTTTCGAGCACCCCTTCCAGCGTGTCGAGGTGTCGCTCCACGTCGATGAGGGCCGACTGCAGTTTCTCCATGTCCACGCTGCGGGCGAACTGAAGGTGCAGCTGGTAGAGGGTGAGGAGGTAGGGCAGCGCCATGGCATAGCCCACAACCATCACGTGGCGCTGGTGGGCGCCGACGATCGCCCCCCGGCAAACGTCGTACGCCGCATCGGGGATGACGGCCAGGGCAAAGGGGGATGTCGTGGCGGGATCGATGTACTGGCTCACCTCGCGCACCCGTCGCTCGACCTCGCGCTCGACCTGGGCCGTCAGCTGTGCCCGGCGCTGCGCGTCGAGGCCAGGGTCGGCCAGCTGCTCGAGGGCGCCGCTCGAGACCCACTTGGAGTCGATGGGGAGCAGCTTTCCGCCGGGCAGCCGGAGCGCGAGCTCCACGACCTTCCCGCCCACCCACACGTTGCGCTGGAGCATCTCGGGAGGAAGGTGGCGCAGCGCCTCCTCCAGGATGTTCTCACCGGCCGCGCCGCGCGTCGAGCTGCCGGCGATCACGCTCTCGAGGCGCCTCAGGCTGGCCCGAGCCTCCTCCTCGACCGGCTGGCGCGCGGTCAGCGCCGAGCGCAGGCCCTCGACGACCGACTGGGTCTGGGTGAGCCGCTCGCGCAGCTCGGCCGCCTGGGACTCCTGGGTGAGGCCGCCCGCCTCGAGCCGGCTGCGCAGCTCGGCGACGTCCCGGACCTGGCCGTCGGCTCGCCGGACCAGGCTCCAGACCAGCGCCGCGACCACTCCGACGGCGAGCAGGACACATACAAGTAGGAGGGCGAACAAGAGTTCGAGCAGCGACATGTTGGGCATTGTAGTCCGGAGAGTGGGTATAAACAAGCCTGTTAATCTGAGCTTTATGGCACGCCCCGAACCCCTTCCAGATGATGCGCAGGCGCCCGATCGCATTCCGCTCGAAGAGGTCTACATGCGGATGGCCGAAGAGCTGGCGAAGCGGTCGACTTGCGCGCGCCTGCAGGTCGGCAGCCTCATCACCACGGGCGACCTCACCCAGGTCCTCGGGATCGGCTACAACGGCAACGCCAGGGGTTTGCCGAACCGATGCGACTCGGACCAGCCGGGAGCCTGCGGCTGCCTCCACTCGGAGCAGAACTGCCTGATCAAGGCCGGGGCGCAGACGCCCGCGAAGGTCATGTTCGTGAGCGCCTCCCCGTGCGTGATGTGCGCGAAGATGATCATCAACACTAACGTCGCGCGCGTCTACTACAGGGAGGCGTATCGCGACCCCGCCGGCCTCGACGTCCTGCGCCAGGGCGGCGTGGAGGTGATCCACTACAACCGCTGGCGCGAGCTGTGGCGCTGACGTTCACCTGACGACCTCCCAGCCGTCGGCGGTCTGGACGAGCCGTGGCTCGACGATCGGCACCTCGCGCTGCCGGCGCGCTCGCGCGAACACGGTGGCCGCGTCGGGGTCGGTGGCCACCGACTCGAGGACGGACCGGGTCGCGTAGACGAGGGTGACCGCCGGGTCGGTCAGCGCATTCGAGGGCGAGATCCAGAGCCAGTCGGCGACCTCGCCTTCCTGCGGGTGCACCGTCTGATTCGCCGGAAGGCGCGCCAGATAGAAGCGCGCGTCGAAGCGGCGTCTCAGCTGGACGGGCGTGACCCAGCGGGCGAGGAGGACCAGGCGATCGCCGGCCGGCTCGAGTCCCAATGCCCGAAGCGCCTGGCCGAAAGTTTTGCCCTCCGCCAGGAGGGAGCGCACCTGCTCGCAGTCGCGGTCTCGAGCCAACCGGCCTTGCCTGCGAGCGAGCAGGATGCCGACCTCCTCGAACAGCTCGCGCACCGCCGCAGCGGCGCTGGCGTCGCCCGACTCCGAGTCGTCCGGGTGGACAGCGCCTCCCGGAAAGACGTAGGCGTCGGGGGCGAAGTCGGCTCCGCCCGGCCGCCGCATCAACAGGAGCTCCCACGGATTCGTCCCGCGCACCAGGAGCACGGTGGCGGAAGGACGCGGGACCGCCGGCTGGCGGTCGAGGTTGAGCTGGCCTGAAAGGCCTGGCGGAGTGGGGATGCCTGTGAGTCTACGATTCGAACGTGGACCTCGGGATCTCCGGAAAGGTCGCGCTGGTGACTGCGGGGACGCGAGGGATCGGGTTTGGCATCGCCACCGCCCTTGCGTCTGAAGGCGTCCGCGTGGCGGTGGCTGCCCGCACGGAGGTGGATGTCAAGCGGACAGCAGCGACCCTCGGCGGCCTCGGGATCGTCGCCGACCTGCTCACAGAGGACGGCTGCCGTCGCGCCGTCAGCGAGACCGAGCAATCCCTTGGGCCGGTGGACATCCTCATCAACAATCTCGGCGCAAGGGCCGGCAGCTCCTGGAGCGACACAGGTCCTGCCGAGTTCGAGGCCGCGTTTGCGGGCAACGTCACTGTGAGCGTGCGGATGACGCAGCTCGTCCTGCCCGGCATGATGCTGCGCGGATGGGGCCGCGTGGTCGTCGTCTCCTCGGTCTGGGGCCGGGAGGCAGGCGGCGCACCCGCCTACAACGCCGCAAAGGCGGCCGAGATCAGCTTTGCGACGTCGCTCGCGCGCGAGGTCGGAGCGAAGGGCGTGACGGTCAACGCGATCGCGCCAGGCTCCATCCTCTGGGAGGGCGGCGGGTGGCACCGCCGCCAGCTGGCGGACCCAGACGCGATCGGTGAGCTGGTCCGCCGCGAGATGCCGCTCGGCCGGTTCGGCACGGTGGAGGAGGTGGCCGCGCTGGTGGCCTTCGTGTGCTCGCAGCAGGCAAGCCTTCTGAACGGCGCGTGCATCGCCGTCGACGGCGCCCAGTCCCGCTCGAACGTCTGACGTCACCAATGGTTCTTCGCGGCGCGAGGCGCGCTCTCCTCATCCTGCCGGCGCTCGTGGTTGCCGCGTGCTCGCCGGCGAGCAGCGCGGCGCCGACACATTCGCCCTTGCAGCCGACGGTGCTCAGCGGCACGATCGGCGCCGCCGCGTACCGCATCGAGGTCCCGGTCGGGTGGAACGGCACGCTTTTCCTGTACAGCCACGGGTACGTCGCGCCAGGCAGCTCCAACCCCGCGGTCGACGCGCCGGGCGCACAGGCCTCGTCCTGGTTGCTGGCGCACGAGTACGCCATAGCGGGCTCGTCCTACAGCTCGACAGGATGGGCGCTCGAGGACGCGTTCAAGGACCAGGTCGCGCTCCTCGACCTCTTCGACGAGCGGATCGCCAAGCCCACGCGGGTCATCGCCTGGGGCCACTCCCTGGGCGGGATCATCACGGCCGGGCTGGTCCAGCTCTATCCGGATCGCTTCGCGGGCGCCATCCCGATGTGCGGAGTGCTGTCGGGCGGCGTGGCCAGCTGGAACACCGGCCTCGACAGCGCGTACGCGTTCCGGACACTGCTTGCGCCCCAGTCGACCTTGAAGCTGACCGGCATCAGCGACCCGGCGGCCAACCTGCAGGTCGCGCTGGACGCCTTCAACAAGGTGAAGGCCACTCTCGCAGGCGAGGCCCGCCTCGCGCTCGTCGGCGCGCTGGCGGATCTCCCCGGCTGGTTCGATCCGAACGGCACGGAGCCGGCGCCCACCGACTACAAAGCACGAGTGGCGGCACAGGAGGCCTGGGAGTCGCGGGTCGACTTCGCCTTCGAGTTCGCCCACCGCGCGGACCTCGAGAGACGCGCCGGCGGCAATCCGTCATGGAACACCGGCGTCGACTACCACCACCAGCTGTCGATATCGCCCGGCGCCGCCGAGGTGAAGGCGCTCTATCGCGCGGCGGGGCTCAACCTGGAGTCGGACCTCCGCGCGCTCGACGCCGGCAAGCGGATCAAAGCCGATCCCTCTGCGGTCGCGTACCTCGAGCGCAACCTGTCGTTTGACGGGCGGATTGGCGTCCCCGTTCTCACCATGCACACGACAGGCGACGGCCTGGTGATCTCGCAGAACGAGACCGCCTACGCCGCGGTTGTCCGCGCCGCCGGCAAGCAGGACCTTCTGCGCGAGGTATTCGTCCATCGCGCCGGCCACTGCGCATTCACCCAGGGGGAGACGATCGCCCTGGTCGAGGCGATGGTCGATCGCCTGGACACCGGGCACTGGAACGATCAGGCGCTAGAGCCGGCGGCGCTCAATGCAGCGGCTCAGTCGCAGGGCGAGAGCTCCAACTCGTTCTTCGGTTTCCCAGTGTCGCCCGCTTTCGTCGATTACAACCCGGGCCCGTATCCCCGGCCGTTCGCCAAGGGATCGATCGCGCCATAGAATCCAGCCCGATGGTCAAGTTCAAGGGGGTTCTCACCTCTACGCCACGCGGTGGCGGCGGCACGCTCGTCCCCATCCCGAAAGAGGTCGCTGCCAAGCTGGGCCTCAAGGGGATGCCGAAGATCCAGGCCGTGATCGCGGGCACGCCGTACCGAGGTTCCCTGATGCCGATGGGCGACGGCACGTATTGCCTCGGCGTGCTGAAGTCGATCCAGGAGGCCGCCGGCGTCGGCCAGGGCGACACGATCTCGGTCGAGCTGGCCCTCGACACGGCGCCGCGCACCATCGAGCCGCCGACTGACCTCGCCAGGGCGCTGTCGCGCGACAGCAAGGCGGCGGCCGCCTGGGAGGCGCTGTCCTACACGAACAAGAAGGAGATGGCCCGCTCGCTGGAGGAAGCCAAGCGTCCCGAAACCCGCGAGCGGAGGCTCGCGCAGGCTCTCGAGTCCCTGCGGGCGGCGCGCTGAGCGATCAGCAGCCGCTTGCGGCAGGGCGTCCCGCCCGCGCCGCCCAGGCTTTACGACGCGCCGCCGAAGTCGACGTCCTTAGTCTCGACAGTCCCGGCCGTCCGCCCCGGCGCCGTCTGGTATTTCCAGTACAGGTTCGTGTGCGCGATCACCTTGTCGGGCGGCGGTGCTCCCCATTCCGACTGGTCCTCGGTCGTGTGGGCATCGCTGACAAGGGTCGCGTCGTACCCCCTGACCAGCGCGCCGTGGAGCGTGGAGCGGATGCACATATCGGTCTGTGCACCGACGACGATAAGCCGCCCGACACCTAGGCCCGACAGCACGGTCTCGAGGTTGGTGTCCTCAAAGGAGTCGCCGTAGCTCTTCTCGACGATTGGCTCGGCGTCGCCCGGAGCCAGCTCAGGGACGATCCGCCAGTCGTCGCTGCCCCTCGCAAGCCCCTTGTCGGAGTGCTGGACCCAGACCACGGGGACTTGTTCCCGCCGCGCCTTCTCGACAAGGCTGTCGACGTTCGCGACGACCGCGTCGCGCTCGTGATTCCCCGCGACGACGCCGTTCTGCACGTCGATGACGATGAGCGCGGTGTTCGGCCGGTTGACGAGTGTTGTCATCGTTCTCCCTCACTCACACCAATCGCGGCCCTGAACGAACCTCGGACCGCTCCCCGACCAATATTACTTGGACCAGCTGCCTGGACCGGTCTCTCGCTGCGCCACCGGCGTCAGGGCCCGAACACCGGAAGCGGGATTCCCAGCTGGCCCGCGATCAGGAGCGTGGTGGGGTAGAGGCCGAGGACCAGCGACGCGACGCCGCTCAGCACGATCGCCAGCGTGCTGCTGGCCGACGGCTGGAGCCGGTCGGCGCGGGCGGAAGGGGACCAGACAGGGATCAGCACCCGCACGTAGTAATAGACGGACACGACGCTCATCAGCACTGCCAGCACCACGAGCCACGTGTAGCCCGCACTGACTCCGGCAGTGAACAGGAACAGCTTTCCGAAGAAGCCGGCAAACGGCGGGAAGCCCGCGAGGGAGAGCATGAAGACTGTCATGAGAATCGCCATCAGCGGGCTGCGCCTGTAGAGGCCGTCAAGATCCGACAGGCGGTCGCGATCGCCATCCGGACCGGCCAGCAACGTGACCACCGCGAACGCGCCGAAGTTCATGAACATATAGACGAACAGGTAGAAGAGCACCGCCGCCAGCCCGGCCTGGCCTCCCGCGATGACCCCGATCAGAACGTACCCCGCCTGCGCCACGCCGGAGTAGGCGAGCAGGCGCTTCAGGCTCGACTGCGCGATCGCCATCACGTTGCCGACGACCATGCTCGTCGCCGCGACGAACGCCAGCAGCGTCTGCCACTCGGGCGCCAGGTGCGGCAGCCCGCCCGCGAACACCCTCACGATCATCGCGAACGCGGCGGCCTTGGTGCCCACCGACATGAATGCGGTGACCGGGATCGGCGAGCCCTGGTAGACGTCAGGCGTCCACATGTGGAAGGGCGCCGCCGAGACCTTGAAGGCGAAGCCGACCCCCATCAACACGATGCCCAGGAGGACCAGCGGGTTGCCTGAAGACGAATCCTGCAGGCGCGTGGCGATGTCGGGGATGACCGTCGTGCCCGCGGCTCCGTAGATGAGCGCCATTCCGTAGAGCACGAACGCGCTGGCGAAGCCGCCCACCAGGAGGTATTTCGCCGCGGCCTCCTGTGAGGTGGTCTCACCGCGCGCAAAGCCGGAGATTATGTAGAGCGCGATCGAGAGCAGCTCGAGGCCGAGGAAGACGGTGACCAGCGAGGTGGCGGACGCGAGGACCATCATCCCGATGACCGCGGCGATGATGAGGATGTGGAACTCCGCTTCCAGCATCTCGCGCCGCCGCAGGTACGAATGCGAGATGGCTACGGTGAGGATCCCGAGCACCGAGAAGAGGATCTCGAAGAAGAGCGCGAACTTGTCGCCTGTCGCGTACCCGTGATACGCGGGCCCGTTCTCGGCGTAGTTCCACCGATACACGGCGGTGGCCAGGGCGTAGGTGAAGCCCGTCGCCGCGACCATCGCGACCACGCCGCCACGCCGGTGCTTCGGTAGGGCCAGATCGGCCACTATCGCGAACAGCAGGAAGCCGGTCAGGGAGGCGATGGGCGCGATCTGGCCGAGGTCGGCGAACGCGTTGCCCCACGTGTAGTTGAGGTCGGCCGCCAGCAGCGTGGCGATCACCGCGCGAGCCCCACCTGGCCCAGGGCGGACATCAGCTGCGTGAGGAGGTTGGGGTAAAGACCAAGCACGAACATGAGCAGGATCAGCGGCGACAGCAGGACGAGCTGCGCGGTGTGGATGTCCGGCATCGGCCTCTTGTCGATGGGCTCACCGTGCATCGCGCCCTGGAAGAGCCGGAGCATATAGACGGGCGCCAGCACGAGCCCGACCGCCCCGACGATCGCGAGGGCCGGGGCGCGCTGCCACGCGCCCAGCAGGGTCATGAACTCCCCGGCGAAGCTGTTCAGGCCCGGCAGGCCGAGCGCGGCCAGGACCACCAGAGTGAACACTCCGGCCATCACGGGCATGCGCGGCGCCAGGCCCGCCAGGGCCGAGCGGTCTCGCGTGCCTGCGCGGTCGGCGATCCAGGCGACGAGCAGGAAGAGGGCCGGCACGATGATCCCGTGGTTGACCATCTGCAGGACTGCGCCCTGCTGGCCCTGGACGTTGAAGGCGAATATCCCCAGCACGATGAAGCCCATGTGGCTGACGCTCGAATAGGCGACCAGCATCTTCATGTCTCGCTGGGCGAGCGCCATGAGCGCGCCCCAGATGATGGCGGCTACCGCCAGCACAGGTATCACCCATCGCCAGTCCCACCAGAGGACCGGGTTGGGGAAGAGGGGGACTGCGATGCGGAGGAAGCCGTAGGCCCCTGCCTTGCCCATCACGCCCGCGAACGTGATCAGCATCGGGGTGGGGGCGACCCGGTAAGCGTCGGGCAGCCAGCCGTGGAACGGGAACAGGGGCGTCTTGATGGCGAACGCCAGCGCGAACACGAAGAA
>JBGOTG010000064.1:0-11279 GCA_041476405.1 Candidatus Dormibacteraceae bacterium
CACGGTGTGGAACGTGATGTTGTCCTTGCCCATCACGTAGTAGTGCCACGCGTCGGGGTTCTGCCACCAGTCCTTCCAGGCGTCGGGCTCGCCGCGCTGCGCCGCCCATTCGATGGACGCCGAGAGGTAGCCGATGACCGCATCGAACCAGACGTAGATCTTCTTGTGCGGGTTGTCTACCCAGCCGGGTAGCGGCACCGGCACGCCCCAGTCGAGGTCGCGTGTGATGGCGCGAGGCTTGAGGTTTCGCACGAACTCGAGAGAGTACTTGCGCACGTTGGGCCGCCAGCTGTCGTGCAGCTCGATCCACTCCTTCAGCCTGTCGCCGAAGGCGGGGAGGTCGAAGAAGAAGTGCTCCGTCTCACGAAACTCGACGGGCGCCGCGCTGCCTCGCTGGTGCGGATCGATCAAGTCGATCGGGTCGAGCTGGTTGCCACAGTTGTCGCACTGGTCGCCGCGAGCGTCGGGGAAACCGCAGATCGGGCATTTGCCTTCGATGTAACGATCGGGCAGCGTGCGTCCGCTCACGGGGTCGAAGGCGCCCATCTGCTCCTTCTTCACGAGGTAGCCCTTCTCGAAAAGCTTGATGAAGAGCTCCTGCGTGACGCGGTAATGGTTCGCGGTGGTGGTGCGGGTGAAGATGTCGTACGTCATCCCAAGGCGCCGCAGGTCCTCGACGATCAGTGCGTTGTTCTGATCGACGAACTCCCTTGGTGGGACGCCTAGCTTGTCCGCCTCATAAGTGATGGGTGTGCCGTGCTCGTCCGTCCCGCTGGCCATGAGTACCCGTGAACCCCGGAGGCGCTCAAAGCGTGCCAATACGTCGGCGGGCACGGCGAAGCCCGCCACATGGCCGATATGGCGCGGGCCATTGGCATACGGCCAAGCGGGCGCGACGAGAACGGTTCTTATGGGATCAGGCACCTGAGATCACAAGGGTAAACTCGCCGCGTGCGCGATCGCCCAGGGCCTCGAGGACCTCATGAGCGGTTCCGCGCAGCACCTCCTCGTGAAGCTTGGTGAGCTCGCGCGCCACAGTGAGGTGGCGCTCGGGGAGCTGTTCTGCGATCAGCGCCAGCGACTTGCGGACGCGAAAGGGCGAGTCGAATGCAACGGTCGGGCGTGGTTCGTCCGCGAGCGTCGCGAGCAGCCGGCGCATCTCCCCTGGCTTGCGGGGCAGGTAGCCGAGGAACGTGAACCCGGGGCCTGCGTATCCGGCGATCGAGAGCGCTGCAGTCACCGCGCTCGGACCGGGGATCGGAACCACCTTGTGCCCGGCTGACCACGCCGCGGCGACCAGCGCCCGGCCGGGATCCGAGACCGCCGGGGTGCCGGCATCGCTGACGAGCGCCACGTCGTGCTCGGCGAGCGCCGAGAGCACACGCGGGAGGCCGCGCCGCTCCACCGGCGCGCGATAGCTGATGAGCGGCTTGCGGATCCCGTGGCGGGCGAGCAGCCGGGCGGTCACGCGCGTGTCCTCGGCCGCGATCGCGCCGACCTCGCCGAGTATCCGCAAAGCACGCGCACTCGTGTCCTCGAGGTTGCCGATCGGGGTGCCGACCACGTAGAGCGTGTTCAATCCGGGGCCCGCTTATCCAGCCATTCACCAACCCGTGCGGCCACCTCGGCTGCCGGGCCGACGAAGCGTGAAGCCGGCGGAAGCACGTCCAGGAACGCCTTGCCGTAGTCGCGCCCAAGAATGCGGTTGTCGAGGATCACGACTGCGCCGCGGTCGGTGGAGCGCCTGATCAACCGGCCGAAGCCCTGCTTGAGGCGAAGGGCGGCCTGCGGCAACGCGAGCTGCGCGAACGGGTCGCGGACCTGCTCCGCGCGCGCGGCGTAAACAGGCTCGCTCGGGACCGGAAAAGGCAGCCGGACCACTATCACGCAGCTGAGGCGCTCCCCGGGCACGTCGATGCCCTCCCAAAAGCTCGCGGTGCCTAGCAGCAGCGGCCTGTCGGCCTCCTGGAAGGACTTCAGGAGATGTCGTCGCTGGCCGTCGATCCCCTGCCCGAGGATCAGCACCTCGTCGAGGTCCACACGATGCTTCAGAGCCGCGTGGACGTCGCGCAGCTGCCGATGCGAGGTGAAGAGCACGAGAGTGCGGCCGCCGACGCGGCGGGCCACCGCCGCCACCAGCTCCACGACCTGACGGTCGAAGTCCTCGTGCTCAGGGCCTGGCAGGTCGGTCGGCAGGCAAACGAGCGCCTGGTGCAGGAAGTCGAACGGCGAGGGCAGGATGAGCTCCTCTGCCTCGCGGCCCAGCCCGACCCGCGAGCGGAAGTAGTCGAACGTCCCTCCCACAGCCAGGGTCGCCGAGGTGAACACCGTCGACCGGCGCTCGGTGTAGACGCGGTCGCGCAAGAGGTTCCCCACGTTGATCGGCGCGGCGCGCAACACGAGGTTGTCGGTGCGCGCGAACAGCGTGAACCAATAGACCCGGTTCGGATCTGGGGCAAGCAGCGCCTGGCCGACCAGCTCGGCCGCGGTGTTCAACCGGCCGCGGATGATCTCGAGCTCCCTGACCCCCTGGTCGGGCTCGGTGCCACCGAGCCAATCGCGCACGCCGCCGACCGCCCTCCTCAGGATTCCGTCGAGCGCGGCAAGGGCCGTCGTTGCGTTCTCGCCGGCGATGCGAACCGTCTCCCAGCCCGGGTCTTCGCGCAGCAGCGGCGTCAGGCGCAGCGAGTCGTCCCGCCGCTCGGCCTCGTTCTGCCGGGCCGCCACCCATGTCACGGAGGCCTCGAACAGCTCGCGAACACGCTGGGCCGCCGACAACGTCAGCGGCACGGCCCCGTCAAACGCGTCACCGGAGGCGCCGAGCTGCGGCTGCCGGCGAAGCTCTGCCAGCAGGCCGTTCTCACCACGCTCCCCTCCCCCGCCGGGCCTGCTCCGCGAGCCGGGCGAGACCTCCCCACCATGCGGTGGGGAGGCGAGGCGGTCTAGCAGTGCGACAAGCCCAGGGCCGTCGACTTCCTGACGCAGGCCCCTGGTCGCCGCTTCTTCCAGGTGATGGGCTTCGTCGATCACCAGGTGGTCGAATGGAGGCAGCAGTCCTCCGCCCACCTCGGCGTCGGCCAGCAGGAGCGCGTGATTGACGACGACCAGGTCGGCCGCCTCGGCCTCCGCGCGGGCGCGATGCACGTAGCAATCCTCTTTGGTGCAGTGGATGCCGACGCAATCCAGAGGGTCGGAGGCAATTCGCGCCCATAACACCTCTTCCCTGCCGTGCAGCCGCAGCTCCGAGCGGTCGCCGCTCTCGGTGGAATGCAGCCAGACGAGGACCTTGAGCTTGAAACGAAGCTCGTCCGCGTCGTGGCATATCTCCGCCAGGTAACGGCGCCAGCGGCGCAGCGACACGTAGTTCGAGCGGCCCTTGAGCAGGCAAGCGGTGAAGTCCCACGGCAGCCACTCGCGCAGCCCGGGCAGGTCCTTTGTCATCAGCTGTTCCTGAAGGGTGTGCGTGTTCGTCGAAACCACCACCCGCTCGCCATTCCGGACCGCGCGCGCGATCGAAGGCACCAGGTAGGCCAGGCTCTTGCCGGTCCCGGTTCCGGCCTCCACGACCAGCGATCCGCCCCGGCTCTGGATCTGGGCCACGGCGAGCAGCATCTGCATCTGAGGCTCGCGGTGCTCGTATCCCGGCAGGACACCCGCCAGAGGGCCGTCCGGCCCCAACAGCGCCGCGACGAGCCCCGGGTCGTCAGGAGGCCGGCCGCCGGCCTTGCCGGCTCGAGCCAGGTGGATCCTCGCGCCCGATGCCGGCACCGGATCCGGGTTTGGCGCGGTAAGGGATTCTGCGAAGAACCGCGCGATCGACCAGTCATAGGGCGCGACCAGCGCCAGCATCGACTCCTTGAGCCCGTCGTCGAAGGCGGCGGCCTCCTCACGCAGCCGCAGGAGCAGCTGCCGCGTCGCGTCGGCGTCGTCGAGGGCGCGATGCGGCCTCGGCTGTGAGAAACCCAGCTCGACTGCGAGGAGCGGCAGGCTGTGGCTCGCCGCTCCCGGCAGCAGGATTCGCGCCACGTCCAGGGTGTCGAGGATCTCCTGGCTCGGGTCCCACAGCCCCGCCGCGGCCAGGAAGTCGACGTCGAGGCGCGCGCCATGTCCGACCGGCTGCCGACCTCGCAGGAACTCGGAGAGCTCGCGGAGCGCGGATTCGGGGCTCGCGGCGCCTCGCAGCTCCTCCTGCCTGATCCCGGTCAGTCGCAGGACCGTGTCGGGCACCTGCCGCCCGGGGTCGACCAGCCTTTCCAGGGTTTCGCTGATGCCATCGGGTGTGAAGGCGACCGCGCCGACCTCGATCACTCGGTCCCGGGCCGGATCGAGACCGGTCGTCTCGAGGTCGAGAGCTGCGTATTCCGGCACCGCCGCCCCCGATTCTACGTGTGCCCGCTGAGGGGGCGTGCGGCGGGAACGGCGGCACGATCGCAATCTAGCGAGGGCCTAATAGAGCGCCGGTTGCTATATTTCGTCCGCGATGCTAACCGGCGCGATCGAAGCACCCAAGCGAATTGAGGACTTGCACGTGCGGCGAGACCTGGTCGCAAGCCTCCTGCTGCGCACGCTCGCTTTCTCCGACCAGCTCAGCGGCGCGTCGCTCGAGACGCGCCTGGGGCTTCCATTCGAGACGCTGCAGCCTCTCATCGAGGAGTTTCAGAAGACGCAGCTGATGGACACTCTCGGCTTCTCGAACGATCCCGCTGTGGAAGGCCGCCCGATCCCAGTGCGCATGAACTACACGGTCTCCAGCGCCGGCCGCCAGCGTGCTGCGGAGATGTCCGCCGTGCAGACCCGATACCTTGGGCCGTGCCCGATCAATTTCGACGACTACCTTTCATTGGTTCGCTCACAGGTCACGGGCAAGGCGAACGTCAACGATTCCTTGCTGAAGAAGGCGCTGGGGACGCTCGAGCTCGAGCAGCACGTCATCGACCAGATCGGCGGCGCCATGGTCTCTCGCGCGTCGCTGTTCATATTCGGCGCTCCAGGCAACGGCAAGAGCACCATCACGGAGCGCATGGCGCTCCTCATGGGCGCACCGATCGAGATCCCTCACGCGGTCTCGGTGGGCGACGAGATCATTCGCGTCATCGACCCCGTCTATCACAAAATCGCCGAGGGCGAGCAGCCTGTCGATCGGCGGCTGGTCAAGGTCGAGCGCCCGGTGGTGGTGGCCGGTGGCGAGCTCAAGCTGCAGCAGCTCGACCTGACCTACGACCAGTCGAACCGCTACTACGAGGCACCTCTGCAATGGAAGGCCAACGCTGGGGTGTTCGTCATCGACGACTTCGGCCGCCAGGAGGTGCCTCCTATGCGTCTCCTGAACCGATTCATCGTGCCGATGGAGAAGAAGGTCGACTACCTCGACCTCTCCGCGTCAGGTCGAAAGATCGAGCTTCCATTCCTCTGCCAGGTGGTCTTCTCGACCAACCTATCGCCGACCGAGCTCGTGGACGAGGCCTTCCTTCGCCGGATGGCGTACAAGATCGGCGTCGGCAACCCGTCGCCAGAGGCTTTTGGACGCATCCTCAGGTACGAGTGCGACAGGCAGGGCGTCAACTTCGACGAGAAGGCGATCGGATACCTGCTGAACAACCTCTACGGCAAGAAACCGCTGCGTGGCTCGCACCCTCGCGCGCTGATCGCGCGCCTGGTCGACCTGGCCAACTACAGGCAGGAGTCGCCACGGCTGACCCCCCAAACGTTGAAGGAGGCTTTCGACGCCTGCTTCAACCCCGCGCTCGGCAGCCTGACCGAAGACGACTGGGCCCGCCCGGCTATCAACTAACCTCCGGCGCGGTCATGAGACCGGTTGCGTCACGCCGGCGAGCCGCTCGCGCAGGGATTCAAGGTCGCTGAAGGCTCCCCGCTGGCCTGGCGGGAGCAGCTCCGCTATCGCGAGCATGATCGCGTCGGCCGCCTCCTGGTGCGAGATGCGGGTGCCGTCAGGGCGCCTCGTGGCGACCAGGAATGGCTTCCCGAAGACGATGCTGACAGGCACACGGTGTGGCCAGCGCGCGCCCTTGGGCAGGCACTCGCGAGTCCCCACGAGACCGACGGGGATCACGGGACAGCCCGACTTCTGGGCGATGAAGCCCGCGCCGGGCTCGGGTGTGGCGAGCACGCCTGACTCGACGCGCGTCCCCTCCGGGTAGACGATCAGCGCGCTGCCCGCCTTGAGCAGGTCGAACGATCGCTTGATCGCATTCCGGTCCGCAGAGTGACGGACCACCGGGTACGCGTGGTAGTGGCGGAACCACCATTCAGTCATGCCGCCTCTGAAGTACTCCGACTTGGCCATGCTCCAGGCGTCGCTCCTTGGAACGAATGCCGGCACCAGCGGCGGGTCGAGGGTCCCCGAGTGGCTCGGGCAGATGATCAGCGGACCCTTCCTTGGCACGTTCTCAGCTCCCACCACCTTGAACAGACCGATCAGGTAGGTGCGCATCAAGAGTCTCATCAACCAGCGGAGCGCCGCGTATGTCATCGGGCCCCTCGCCGAACCTGTTGCACGATCAGATCGACGACCTGGTCCAGTTCGAGGTGGTCGGTATCGATGACCACCGCCTCATCCGCCGGTCTGAGCGGAGCGACGGCGCGCTGCGAGTCAAGACGGTCGCGCGCCTCCACATCACGGCGCATCGCCTCCCTGTCCACCCGCTCTCCACGCGCCTCGTACTGGGCCGCCCTCCGGCGGACCTTCTCCTCGAGGCGTGCGGACAGGAAGAACTTGTGCTCGGCGTCGGGGAACACGACGGTACCGATGTCCCGACCGGCCATCACGACCCCGCCCTCGCCGAGCTTTCTCTGCTTCGCCACGAGAGCCTCGCGCACGCCTGGAACGGCCGACACGCGGGGCAGCGCCTCAGCGAGAGATGCGTCATAGATGCCGTCGGTCAGCTCGACGCCGTCGGCCCAGATTCGCTCGCCCTCGATTCGGAGGTCGACCGATCTCGCCTGGTCGGTGAGCGCCATCGCGTCGCTCGGGTCGATGCCGCGCTCGGCTGCCAGAGTGGTGACCGCCCGATACATGAGCCCGCTGTCCACGAAAGGCAGGCCGAGCGCCTCCGCCACCCGGCGTCCGACAGCCGACTTGCCTGTGGCCGCCCCGCCATCGATTGCGATGATCACTGGTCGGCGATGCCGACGGCCCGTCGCAGGGCGGCGACCTCCGCCTCGCCGAGGACGCGCCAGCCACCGGTCTTCAGGCGGCCCAGCTTCAGCGGTCCGAAGCCTGTACGGCGGAGCGAGTGCACCTTGTGGCCGATCCCGTGCACCATGCGCCGCACCTGGCGGTGACGGCCCTCTCGAATCACGATCCGGAGCTCGGCCAGCGCGGAGTCACGGCTGCCCGGGGTGACCGCGAGAGCCTCGACCTCAGCCGGAGCCGTCACGCCGTCTTCGAGTTTTACCCCGTTGCGAAGCGCGTCGAGGTCGGTGGCGCCCGGATTCCCGATGACGACCGCAATGTATTCCTTAGCCACCTTGTGGCGGGGATGCGTGAGGCGGAACGCGAGCTCGCCGTCGTCGGTGAGAAGCAGCAGCCCGGAGGTGTCGGCGTCAAGCCTTCCGACCGGAAAGAGCCGGTGGCCGCTCCGTCCCTCCTCCCCGACGACGTCGAGCACCGTAGTCCTGCCCTCTTCGTCGCTGGCCGTGGTGATCACGCCGAGGGGCTTGTTGAGCATGAGGTATCGATGCTTGGTCACCAGCTTGACGACGCGCCCGTCGACGGTGATCGTGTCGCGGCTCGGGTCGACGAGAACGCCCGACGGTGGCGGGAGCTCGCCGTTCACGCGGACGGTCCCGGATGAGATGAGCTCATCGGCGCCACGACGGCTCGCCACGCCTGCCCTCGCGAGAAAGCGATTTAGACGCTCGCTCACCGGGGGAACTCCCCCCGTGTGCGGCGGCCGGCCGGAGGCCTTCCCCCGGCGCACCCCCCCTGTTAGCTGCTCTTGGTCAGAGGACTCGCCGGCGATGGCCCCACCTCCGCGCGGTCGAGCCGTGGCGTCGGCAGGTGATCGAGCGACTCGAGACCCATCACCTGGAGGAACCTCATTGTCGTTCCGTACAGCTTGGGCAGGCCCGGTCCGGTGCCGCGACCGACCTCGGTGATCAGGTCGCGCAGCTCCAGGTTCGTCAGGACGCTCTCGCAGTTCACCCCGCGCACCTCCTCGATTCGCGCGCGCGGCACCGGCTGTTGGTACGCGACGATCGCCAGTGTTTCGTATGCGGCGGGCGACAGCTTCCCCGACACCTCGGGGCGAAGCGCGCGGCGCACGGCTGCGGCGTAAGCGGGGCGGGTGGCGAGGTTGAGCTCGTCGTGGTGCCGCATCAGCATCACGCCGCGCCCGTTGAGCGCCTCCTTCAGCTCGTCGAGGGCATGCTCCACCGCGGTTCGGTCGCTGCCCACCGCCTGCTGCAGCTCTCGCAGCTTGAGCGGCCGGTTCGAGCTGAACAGGATCGCCTCGAGCGTGGCGGACAGCTCGGTCATGGAGCCGGGTTCCTGGATTCGATGTGGATGGGTCCGAAGCGGTCCTTCTGCCGGACGGTGATCTGCGACCGCCTCAAGAGCTCGAGCACCGCGACGAACGTGACCACCGCCTCGAGACGGTCCTCAGACTCGAGGATGAGCTCCAGTAGCTCGATCGGACCGTGGCGCAGCCTGCCGGTGATCGCGTCCAGCTTCTCCTCCAGCGTCCAGGTTCGGCCCGTGACGACAAGGGGTCGCGGCGGTATCCGGGCGAGGACGCTGTTGAAGGCGACCACGAGCAGCCCGACCTCGAGAGGTTCCTCCTGGCCTGCCGCATCGACCTGCCGGGTCGGAGGAGGAAACGCGAAAGTCTCCTGCTCGGCGCGCGTCATAAGCCCCTGGGCCATCTCCTTGTAGGCGCGGTACTCCTCAAGTCGCTGGCGCACCTCGTCCTCCCAGCCAAGGAGCTCGGTCTCCTCGTCGGTCGGCGGCTCACCCGGAAGCAGCCGGATCGACTTGATTAGGAGCAACCGCGCAGCCATCCACAGGAACTCGGCCATCTCGGCGGGATCGGCGAGTTCGCGCGCCGCCAGCTCCGCGAGGTAGCTGTCGGTGACCTTGGCCAGTGAAACCTGGAAGATGTCGAGCTCTTCGCGCTCGACGAGCGCCAGGAGCAGCTCGAGCGGCCCTTCGAACACCGGCGTCTTGACATCCAGGCGCGGACCAGCGACGGGCGGTTCCACGACCGGTAAGGATAGTGGTCCAAGCGACTGATTCATATTCAGACGACCGAACCATCGCTGGCGTGGCAGGGTTGGCCGGGGTCCCCCCGGCCATGACTTTGTCTCTAGCGCCATCAAAACAGGGCGGGGAGCACCTCTCTTAAACAATCGAATCCTCTATAGGAAAGAGAGCAGGCGCGCGCGAAGCGCCCGCCGATGCATTCAGTAAGGTCATCCTCAACGCCGCTTGCGCGCAGAGGGAACCTTGGTTCCCTCTCATATTTCTAGCGCAGGTTCACCTGGTGGAACCTCTCGGTGCCGGCAATCGCTCTCCAGCGACGCTGGAGAGAGGCCGGGCTGCCGGTCTGGCTCGCATGGGCCAAGCGCGCTTCGATCTTCTTGCCAAGCACCTGATTCACGTCGACCTCGAGCCGCGGCTCCAGGCCTCCGAAGCACCACGCTTCTGCGGTCTCGTGCGGCGGTCCGGCTTTCGGGAAGGTGAGCGGGTCACGGGCGCTCGGCCACGCGGCATCCAGTGCCACGCGTCCGACAACTCTGTGGTCGGGGTGATAGCGATACGGGACGTTGGGGTCGAAGGTCAGCAGAACGTCGGGCTTCGTGGCGCGTATCTCGTGCACGAGCTCTTCGCGCAGCTCGAGACTTTCGACGAGCTCAGCGTCGGGGTGTCGCAGGAACGCGACGCGCTTGACGCCCATCGCTTCCGCTGCGAGCTCCTGCTCGCGTTCACGCGTTCGCGCCACTTTGGCGCGGGACCTGCTCGCGTCACGCGCACCCTTGTCGCCCGACGTCGCGAGGACGATGTCGACGATCACGCCGCGACGGGTCATCAACAGCACGGCTCCTCCGCAGTAGAACTCGATGTCGTCAGGGTGCGCGACGATGCAGAGCGCGCGCTTGATGCGCCGATCGTCGGGACCGGAGAACAGCCGGGGCACTAACGCCTCGCCTCTTCCAACAGCTCGCGCGCTCGCGCCAGCGCCTTCGCCGTAACGCCTCCGCTCATCATCCGCGCGAGCTCGTGCGCGCGCTCCTCGTCAGAGCCCAGCTCACGCACGGTGACCACGTTGCGTCCATCCGCCCCCGGAGATTTCTCGACCACGAGGTGGTGATCGGCGAAGGAGGCGATCTGCGCGAGGTGCGTGACGACGAGGACCTGGTGGCGGGCGCCAAGCGCCTTCAGGCGCAGCCCGACCTGGATCGCGGCCTCGCCCCCGATGCCGGCGTCCACCTCGTCGAAGACGAGCGTGGGCAGACGATCGGCGTCGGCGCCGACGGTCTTGATCGCGAGCATCAACCGTGCGAGCTCGCCGCCTGAGGCGACGCGTGCGAGCGGTGCGATGGGCTCTCCCGGGTTGGCCGAGAACATCATCTCGGCCGCCTCGGCGCCGTCCGGTCCGATCTCGAGCCGCGCACGGAGCTCGATCTCGAATCGTGCGCCCTCGAGGCGCAGGCCGGCCAGCTCGGCGGCCACCGCCTTCTGCATTCGCCGGGCAGCGCCGTCTCTGGCCTTCGTCAAGCGCCCAGCCGCCGCCCCGAGGCCGGATCGGCAGCGATCGCGCTCCTTCTCGGCTGCGGCTACAGCAGCATCGAGGTCCTGCGTCGAGCCGATCTGGCTCTCCAAGTGGTCGCGTTCCGCGATGGCGGCCTCGACCGTTCCGCCGAACTTCCGCTTGATTCCGTCGAGCACCGCCAGCCGCGACTCGATGGCCTCGAGCCGGCCGGGATCCGAGTCGAGCAGCTCTCCGTAGCGCCGTATCTCGGCAGCGATGTCGGCGACCTCGCTCTCGAGCCCCGCCAGGCGAGCCGCCTGCTCAGCCAACCGGGGGTCGAGCTCCGCCGCTGTACCCAGGGCCGCCGCGGCGCGTGCGACGCCGTCCTCGCCCAGGGCTGCGATCGACTCGTGGCCGAGCTCCGCAAGTCGCGCGGCGTGCCGGACCGCCGCGCGTTCCGCGGCGAGCTCGTCATCCTCCCCTGGGCGAGGATCGGCCTTGCGCAGCTCGTCGAGCTGCCAGCGAAGGTACTCCTGCTCCCGTTGCCCACTCGATCGGAGCCTCTCCAGG
>JBGOTG010000065.1:0-11228 GCA_041476405.1 Candidatus Dormibacteraceae bacterium
TGAATCCGGGTGGTCGGCCAGAATCTTCTGACCCGACTGGGTGCGTGCCGACGGACTGGGGAAGACCTCGGCACCGTACAGCTGGATCAGCGAGCGCCTGTATGGCTTCTGGTGGTAGCTGGCGCTGACCATATATACGGTGCACTCGAGGCCGAACAGCGAACACGCGAACGCCAGCGCGCTGCCCCACTGGCCGGCGCCGGTCTCGGTGGTCAGCCGCGGTATGCCCTCGGCCTTGTTGTAGAACGCCTGCGGGACGGCGGTGTTCGGCTTGTGCGAGCCCGCCGGCGAGACTCCCTCGTACTTGTAGTAGATGTGCGCGGGCGTGTCGAGCGCCTTCTCGAGGCGGTCCGCTCGGTAGAGGGGGCTCGGCCTCCACATCCGGTAGATGTCGCGCACCTGCTCGGGAATCTCGATCCACGGCTCGGCCGACACCTCCTGCGCGATGATCGCCTGCGGGAAGATCGGCGCGAGGTCCGCCGGCCCCATCGGCTGCAGCGTCTGCGGATTCAAGTAGGGCGCCGGAGGCGCCGGCATGTCCGGCAGGATGTTGTACCAGCGCTCGGGTATGTCTTTCTCGCCGAGCAGGATCTTCTTCACAGTCTCCCTCCTGACTGAGCCGGTCGTCGCGGACCCGCCAAGGTTAGCGCGCATAAGGCATCGCGTACGGGCGGCAGCTCAATGTGCTGCCCCATCGAGTTGCCACGTGGTCTAACGTTCGAGCGTAGGTTGGGTTATCGCCGGGCGGCGGAAAGAGCAGCCCACTACAAGCTAGTCTTGCGGGCGATGACACGCGGAGCGAAGGCCGCAGCAGTCATAGAGGTCGCGGCCATCGTCGGCCTCGTCGGCGTATTCATGTACGGAATAACGACGTTTCTGTTCCACTTCTCAGGCGGCCAGGCGCGCATGGGACCACTCGTCGACTACGGCGCGCTCGCCATCATTGCCGGTACGTTGCTGCTTGCGGTGATCGTATGGAACATCCGATCGCCTACAGCGGCGGTCAAATCTGCGGCAATCGCCACACCCGTGGCCTGGGTGGTGGCGGTGTTCGTCGATTGGGGTTTCTCACAGTTCGTGTTCGTAACTGGCGCGCCGTAATTCGCAGCGCTGAACCTCGGTCGACCTGGCACCCACCCCAGAGCAGGTCCGAGGCCGTGTTGTCACGCACCGGACAGTAATCCGTAACTTGCCGGCTTTCGGCGCGTTAATCGGGTCATGAAAACCAGAATGCGCGGTGTGATTCAGGTGCTGATGGCTCTCGTAATTGGCACAGCCTGCGGCAGCACGCCCGCAACTGTTGCCACGACAAGTCCAACGCCGGCGGCGGTCCTCGACGACCACTTCGGCTTTCTCATTGGTAATGCGGTGCGGAGTGAGAGTGACGCAAAGACCCTCTTCGTCCTTGACATCCCGAAAGACAGCGCCCGCGTGGTCTCGCCGGACGGCCGCAGCCTGGCGTACTGGGTGAAGAACGAGCTGCGTGTGATCCAGATCGCGCCGGGTGCGCAATCCAGGGCGGTCCTCACCATCCCAGGCACGGACGGTACCAACGTCGCCTGGTCAAGCGACAGCACCGGGCTGGTCGTCGGAGTGATGGGTCCGTATCCGCCGGCTGCCGACGTGCCACCGACATACACAGCAGTGCGCGTCGTCGACGTGGCGGGCGGCACCGCGCGCGAGGTGATTCGCATCCCCAACGCCAGCGTTGTACCGCTCGTCTGGGATCGTCAGGCCCACCTCATCACAGCCTATGAGCCGACCAGCAACGGTGCCGGTGCATACGACATCATCGATGAGGGCGGCACGCTCAAGCGGGCGAATGCTGGACCGGGCCTCTACGTTGTGGAGGCGAGCCAAGACGGCAAGCACGTGCTCGGTCGTGGGGACCCCAACAACGTCGTGCGGGTCTGGCCGCGCGAGTCATACGAGGGTGGAGTCGACCTTCGCGCAGGGACAGACGAGCACGTCGCCACTGTCGCCTGGCGACCCGGCACGGCTGAGGTCGGCGTCCTCTTCCACGGTGACCGGTTGGAGCTCTGGGACGCGAGCGGCGCACGCCGTACCGTGGCGCTCCCGGCCGCACCTGCCTCGTCGGACAGATATGCAACACTCGCCTTTCGTGCCGACGGCAAGGCCGTCATGATCACCCGCCAGTCTGGGGTCGAGGGCAGCACTGGGGTGTACGCCGTCGCCGTCGATATCTCGAGCGGTCGAAGCGTCGTCTTCCCGACGGCCGGCGATGTGCCATTGCCAGGCACTTCGGTCCGCATCAGCTCTTAGCTGCGAGCCCAAACCGCAAAACACGGAACCTGCGCACTGACGGAGTGGCCGTCGGTGCGCTCGGCTGTTCAAACCGCAGCCTTCATCATTTGACCGTGCTGCTGGCTGCCCCCGCACCGCTCGGAAGCGCGCGGGCTGTGCTCGAGATCGGGCTGGTTCTCCTGCTCGCCGTCGGGGCAGGCTGGCTTGCCCGCCGTTTTGGACTCCCGGCCGTGCTCGGCTACCTCGCCGCCGGGCTTGTCGTGTCTCCTTTCACCCCCGGCTACGTCGCGGACCGAAATCAGCTTCAGTTGCTTGCTGACGTCGGCGTCGTCCTGCTGCTGTTCGAGGTCGGCATCGAGGTCAACCCGCTCCGGCTCGGGCGCGAGCACAAAGCGGTCCTCTGGGCGGCGCCCGCCCAGGTGGTCATCACGAGCCTGGCCGTCGGAGCAGTGACCCTGGCGCTCGGCGTCAGCCTGGCCGGCTCCGCTCTGATCGGTCCATCGATCGCCCTGTCCTCCAGCGTCGTCGTCGTGAACATCACCCGCAGCCGACGGCGAACCACCAACCCCGCAACAGAGGCGGCGCTACTGAGCTGGAGCGTGATGCAGGACATGACCGGCGTCGCCTTCGCCCTCGTGCTGCTGGCGAGCTTCGGCCTGGCCGACCGCCCGCCAATCGAGGCGGCAGGCCTGATCGTCGTGTTCGTGGTGCTGGTCGTCGCGGCGGCCTGGGTGCTCCCGCGCCTGCTCGGCCGGCTGCACGGCGAGCACGACCTGTTCCTGCTCCTCTCCGTGGGCAGCGGCCTCGCGCTTGCGGGCTTAGGGGCACGGTTCTTTGGCGTGCCGCTGGCGCTCGCCGCGTTCGTCGCGGGCCTGGCGGTTGGTGAGAGCCCGGCCGCCGCCGAGGCCAGGCGGCGGATCCTGCCTTTTCGAGACCTGTTCGCCGTGCTGTTCTTCGTGTCGCTGGGCAGCCTCATCGACCCGGCGGCGATTCCGGGCGCGCTGGCGTGGCTGGCCTTCCTGCTGGTTGGGGTCGCGCTCGCCAAGGTCGTCCCTGTCCTGTTGCTGAGCCGGGTGGCGAAGCTCCCTGGCGTGCGGCCCTGGCAGCTGGCGATCGGCCTCGGACAGATCGGGGAGTTCAGCTTCGTGCTTGCCTCGATCGTGCTCGGGCGGGCCCTGATCCCGCCTGCGCTCTACAGCGCCGTGCTGGCCGCCGTCGTGGTGACGATAGTCATCTCCACGGTCCTCGTGAAGGTCGGCCACCGGCCGGCGCCTGCGCAGGCGGTGACCTCCGGCTAAGGGCCTAGCAGGTACCCCATGCGGCGCGGCATTCGCGCGATGGCCGACATCACGGGGTTCGGGCGCCGGCCCGTCTCTTCGGCCGTGTCCTTGGCGATGATCGCGCGCCTGATGACTGCCGCGCCGATCGAGCGCAACGGCTCGGGCGGGAACAGCCGAGGCTTGCGATTGACCATAGGCAGCCGGGTGGCGTCGGTGTCGGCTCCCATCACCAGGTCGGCGACCACCTTGCCCGCGAGGTGTGAAGGGGCCACCCCGTTTCCCGTGTAGCCGAGGGCATAGAAGAGGTTGCCCGGCTCGAGGCTCCCAAAGGTCGGAAGGTGGGTCGGCGAGACGTCGATGGGGCCCCCCCAGCCGTCCTCCAGCGGGACGTCGGCAAAGCTCGGGAAGAGACGCCTGAAGCCCTCCGCCGCCTCCTGAACCGCGCGCATGTCATGGGTGAAGGAATCGTCGATCCTGCTCGAGGCTCGGCCTCCGCCACCGCCGAAGGCGATGCGTCCGTCGCGCGTGGTCCTGAAGTAGCGGACCGAGGTGCGCAGGTCGGTGATCAGCTCGCCCCCCGTCCAACCGATCTCGGCCAGCTTCTCCGGCGCCGGGGCGGTCAGCACGATGTAGCTGCTCCACGCGACGAGCCGCCGGCGCAGCTGAGGCCAGCTCACAGCCCAGGCGTTCAGCGCCAGCACGGCCTTTGGCGCGCGGACGCTGCCCCCCGGGGTGATGGCGACGGCCGGTGGGCCCTCGTCGAGGCGAGTCACCGGCGTGCCTTCGTAGATGGTGACGCCCCGCTCCAGCAGGACGCGGCGAAGTCCACGGGCCAACAGCGCGGGCTGCACCTGCGCGCCGTCCCGCATGAAGGCGCCGGCCCGGAAGGCGGGCGAGGCGCACCGCGCGGCCACCTCCTGGGCGTTGAGCGCACGCATCTCGTCGGGCACCCCTACCTCGCGCGCCAGCTCGACCATCTCCTCGCAGATCGCCTCGTGCTGAGGCGAGGTCGCCGCGAAGAGGTAGCCGGCGTGCCTGTACCAGGCGTCGACGCCATTGGCGCTGCAGAACTCGCCTATCGCGTTGATGCTGTCCGAGATCGCGCGACTGGCGCGCACCGCCTCGGCCTGGCCGTACAGGCTGATGAGCCCGTCGAGCTCGTCCCACCACCCGCTCGCGAAGCCGCCGTTGCGGCCGCTGGGGCCCCCGCCGCAGATGTCCTGCTCCAGCACGACCACGTTCAGGTCGGGCTTGGCCTGGGTCAGGAAGTGGGCTGTCCACAGTCCGGTGAACCCTCCGCCGACGATCAGTACGTCCGCGTTGACGTCCCCCTTAAGCGGAAGGCAGCCCGCAGCGTCCTTCTCGGCTGCCAGCGCCTCCCGCAGCCACCAGCCCCTCTGGGCTCCCGGGGTCAGGGCCTTGCCGACCAGATTCAGCGCGGGGATGGTCGAGCTCACCCCGTAATCCTGACGCCTTCGGAGGCGCGAAACCTTGGCCGCATGGGTCCGGTACGATGCCGGGTGATGGCACACAAGATGGCGGCGGTTGACATCGATGCGGAACGCGTCCAGTCCCTGATCGCGCGCGAGGAAGACAAGTTCCGCGCGGCGCGCCGTCGCTCGGACGAGCTCTGGCGCAAAGCCCGTGAGTTCAGCCCTCGGGGCGTGCCATCGTCTTTCCAGGACGCCGCCCCCCAGCCCATCTTCGTCGAGAACGGCCGCGGCAGCCGGGTCTGGGACGTCGACGGAAACGAGTACGTCGACTTCCACAACGGGTTCGGAGTCATGGTCGTGGGCCACGCCCACCCCTTGATTGTGGACGCGGTGTCCAAGCGGATCGCGCGTGGTTCGCACTTCGCCCAGCCGGTGGCGGATGTGGCCATCGTCAGCGAGGAGCTGGCGAAGCGGTTCGGGCTGCCGCAATGGCGGTTCACGAACAGCGGGACCGAGTCGACGCTGGACGCGGTGCGCATCGCCCGCGGCTTCACCGGCCGAGAGCGACTGGTCAAGATCGAGGCGTCCTACCACGGGCACCACGACGCCCTCATGGTCTCGGTCGAGCCGCCCCCCGACAAGATGGGGCCGGCTGACGAGCCTGCATCGGTCGCGCAGAGCGAGGGCATCCCCAAGGCGGTCGTCGCGCTCACGACTGTGGTGCCGTTCAACGACGTTCCGGCCCTCGAGCGTGCGTTCAAGAAGTACCCCGACGACATCGCGGCGGTGATCGTCGAGCCCGCGATGATGAACCTGGGGATCGTGCTGCCGGACACCGGATACCTCGCGGGTATCAAGGAGATCGCGCACCGCAACGGCGCGCTCCTGATCTTCGACGAGGTCAAGACCGGCGTGACGATCGCGCCGGGTGGGGCGACCGAGCGGTTTGGCGTTCACCCCGACCTCATCGCTCTCGCCAAGGCGATCGGCGGCGGGCTTCCGTGCGGCGCGGTCGGCGGCCGCCAGGACGTCATGGCCGTGATCGAGGACAAGCGCGTGGCTCAGATGGGCACGTTCAACGGCAACCCGCTCACGCTGGCCGCCGCCAAGGTCACGCTCCACGACATCCTGACGCCCAGCGCTTACGCCCACTTCGATGCGCTGGCCGAGGTCCTCCAGGGCGGGCTGGACAGCGTGATCGCTGAGCACGCGCTCCCACTGCACGTCATCACGATGGCCGCGCGTGGCGGGATCACGTACCGGGCCGAGCGCGTGCGCAACTACCGCGACTACCTGACGACCGACAAGCAGACCGCGTACCTGTCCTGGCTGTACCAGTGCAACCGTGGGGTGCTCATGGCGCCCGGCGCGGAGGAGAACTGGACGCTGTCGGTGCAGCATTCACAGGAAGACGTCCAGCGCTACGTGGACAACTTCGCGGAGATGGCGCGCGACCTCAGAGCGTGAATTCAGTAAGTCCCCAACCTGGTCGCCGCGAAGCGCGCAAGCTCGACGCGTACACGATCGTCTTCCTGAGGCGTCCGCCGGACGCCCCGGAGCTGTCAATCCAGGAGCTCGATGCGCTCCAGGCGCAGCACCTGGCCTTTCTCGCTCGCATGAAAGAGGAAGGGCATGCGCTGGTGAGCGGCCCCTTGTCAGGGCAGCCGGATGGTTCGTTGCGCGGGATTTCGGTTTACCGAACGTCGGTGGCAGAGACTCTTCGGCTGGCCGAGCAGGACCCGTCGGTCCAGGCCGGGAGACTCGTGCTCGAGGTCTTCACCTGGCTGATGCCGGAGGGAACGCTGGGGGACGATCCCGCTTCGAAACTGGATGACGCCTGAGGGCTTGCCGATAATGCGGCCATGAGCTTGACCACACTCCTGCTGATCATCGCGCTCTTGGCCTTCGTCCTCGCAGCGGTCGGCTGGGCCCTCAAGAAGATCGACCTGATCGCCATCGGCCTAGCCGTGTGGGTTCTCTCGAAGTTCGTCGGCAGCCTGGAGCACCTGCACCTGACGCTGAGCCTCGTCCTCCTGATTCTCGCGTTCGTAGCCTTCGTGCTGGCGGCGGTGGGATGGAAGTACAAGAAGGTCGGCCTGATCGGCGTCGGGCTGGCGTTGTGGGTCGCCTCGGACCTCGTCGGTTTGTTCACCTAGGAGCATGGGAGAAGGCAGATGGCATATACGGCAACGTACGACGTCACGATCAAGGCACCTCAAGCCAAGGTGTTCGACTATGTCGCCGACGTGGCTCGCCACGGCGAGTGGGCAAGCGAGCCCGACCACATGAAGGCGTCCGCCGAGAAGGCAGGACCCCCCGCTGTCGGCTCGAGGTACAAGGCGGAAGGGGTTCTCAACGGCAAGGTCAACCCGTCGGTGGTCACCATCACCTCAATGGAGCCATCGAAGCGCGTGGCCTTCGATGCCGAAGACTCGAACTCGGTGTTTCACCACGAATTCGTGCTCACGCCTAGCGACGGCGGAACCAGGGTGCAGCGGGTGGTGACGATGTCCAAAGGGCCGTTCTTCTTTCCGATCGTGCTCGCCATCTTCAAGGGGACGGTCCAGAAGAACTACAACGGCGCAATGGAGAACCTGAAGACGAAGCTCGAGTCCGGCGGCTAGCGGGCCGCCTGCGTTCGCGCGACGCCGCTGCCCCCGGTGAGGCGCGCGGCGATGATCACGGGCACGATGGTGACCAGGATCACGAAGGAGACGACGACGTTCACCTCCGGCAGGCGCTGCCCAAGGCGGATGGCGCCGAAGATCCACAGCGGCAGCGTGTTCTGGGCTCCCGCCGTGAACGTGGTCACTATCACCTCGTCGAAGGACAGCGCGAAGGCGAGCATCGCACCGGCGACGACAGCAGTCGCGATCAGCGGCAAGGTCACGTCCCGGAACGTCTGAAAACCGTTCGCGCCCAGGTCCATCGCAGCCTCGATCAATGAGCCCTGCGTGCGCCGAAGGCGCGCGAGCACGTTGTTGTAGACCACGACGATGCAGAACGTGGTGTGGCCGACCACGATGGTCAGGATCGACAGCGTTATCCCGTTGAAGTGGAAGAAGGAGTTCAGCGCCATCCCCGTCACGATGCCGGGCAGCGCGAGCGGAAGGATGAACAGCAGGCTCACGACGTCGCGCCCGAAAAACGTCATGCGGTGGATCGCGAAAGCAGCGCACGAACCCAGCACCAATGCCAGGGCAGTGGCCGCCAGACCTGCTTTCAAGGAAAGCACCAGCGAGCTCTGCACCTCGGGGTCGTTCCACGTTGCGGCAAACCATTTCGTGGTCAGTCCGGGGAGGGGCCAGCTCTCGATGTTCGAGCTGTTGAACGCGTACACGAGAATCAGCACAATGGGGATGAACAGGAACAGCAGGATCAGGACAGTCCAGATCCGAAGGGCGAGGGTCGTCCAGAAACCTTCCATCAGCGGGACACTGTCATAAAGCCTCGAAAGCACCGAGGCGTCTGGCCCCCAGCAGGTACAGCGCCATGATCGCGACGGGAACCGTCGCCAGCGCCGCCGCGAAGGGCACGTTGTTCGCGATTCCCACGTTGCTGTAGACGACGTTCCCGATGAAGGTCGATCCCGCGCCGCCGACCAGGATCGGCGTGATGTAGTCGCCCAAGGTCAGCGAGAACGTGAAGATCGAACCGGCCACGACCCCCGGGAGCGCCAGCGGCAGCACCACGTCACGCACCGCTCGCCAGCGGCGAGCGCCGAGGTCGGCGGCGGCCTCCATCAACGATTCGGGCACGCGCTCCATCGCCGCGTACGTGGGGATGATCATGAATGGGAGCCAGATGTAAGAGAAGACGATCCACATCGCCGTGTACGTGTAGCCGATGTTGGCCGGCGGAAGGCCGATGGATTGCAGGCTCCAGTTGAGCAGCCCGCTGTGGTTGAGGATCAGGATCCACGAGTACACCCGCGCGATGTAGCTCGCCCACAGCGGCAGCAGCACGGCGGCGAACAGCAGGGTCTGTATTCGTCGCGAGGCGACGCGCGCCATGAAGTAGGCGAACGGGAAGGCGAGGATGGCGTCGGTCACCGTGACCAACGCGGCGATCCCGACAGTGCGGCCGATGATCAGACGATAGGTCGGGTCGAGCAGGATGATCCGGAAGTTGTCCAGGTTCCAGACCTGCTCGATCTGCGTCGTGAAATCGTTGATCCGCCAGAACGCTGTAACCAGGAGCAGGGCCAGCGCAGCGAGGTAGATGAGAACGAACCAGCCCAGCGGCGGTAGCAGCAGCAGCGAAGCGCGCAGCCACGGCCGGCGCCACAGAAACGACTGCAGGGAGGCGGCCCCGACAACCTTGCGGGGCCGCTCCGCAGATTCGACCGACATCACGGGATCAGGCGGTGACGGTGGTCCAGGCCGTCTGCCACTGCGAGTAGGGGATGCAGTTCTTGCTCCCGTCGTTGCAGGTGGCTATCGGGGTCTTCCAGAACTTGATCGTGTCGAAGTACGAGCCCGGTGCGTCGGCGTGGTACTGCGCGCATGAGCCCGCCGACAGCGCTTCCATCTTCGCGCAGGCCTTGGTGTTGACAGGCGTCTCTCCGAAGAAGAGGGCCTGCTCCGCCTGGACGGTCGGCGTGCTCACCCACTTGGTCCAGAGGTATGCGCAGTTGGGGTGAGGCGCGTTGGTGGCGAGCATCCATGTGTCGCCCCATCCTGTCGCTCCCTCGACCGGGATCGTGTCGGCGACCGGCGCCTTGGCGGCCTGCAGCGTGTTGGTCTGGTACGGCCACGCGGCGCCCACGACCACGTCGCCGCTCTGGAAGAGCGAGATCTCGTCGCCCGCAAGCGCCCAGTACTTCTTGACCAGCAGCCGTTGCTGCTTGAGGAGGACGATCGCCGCGTCGAACTGCTTCTGGGTCAGCTCGTACGGGTCGGTGATCCCGAGGTTCTTCTGGGTGCTCATGAGGTAGAGCGCGGCGTCAGCGATCTGGATCGGGTTGTCGGGCACCGTGACGAGGCCCTTGTTGGCTGGGTCGTAGATGACGCTCCAGCTGGTCGGCTTCACCGGGAATTTCTTGGTGCTGTAGAGGAGGACGTTGGGGCCCCATTGGAGCGAGATTCCGTAGTGGATGCCGCCGATGGTGTTGTAGGGGGGCGACTTGAAGTAGGTCTGGAAGTCGCCGAAGTCGGGAATGAGGTCCGGGTTCATCGGGCGGACGTCGCCGCCGTAGATCAGTCGAAGGTCGGCGTCGCCGGATGCCGAGACCATGTCCCACTGGCCGCCGCCGCCGCCTGCCATGAGCGTGACCATCTCGTCGGATGAGCCGGCGTACTTCGCGTTGACCTTGCACCCAGTCGCTGCTGTGAAAGGCTTCGCCCACGAGGTGTCGGTGTAACCCTCCCAGGCGATCAGGTTCAGCTGGCCCTCACCTGGGCCGATCGTCGTCAGCGGCGCCAGGTTGGCGGTCGGCGGCGGGGCCGCGGTCGAGCCCGTGCTGCCACCGGTCGAGCCGCACGCGGTCAGCGCGATCGTCACGGCCGCGGCGGCCGTCGTGAGTCGGAACCAAGCGCCCGACCCGGCTTCTATTCGTCTCATGCTTCCTTTACCTCTCTAGGAGTCGTCTCTGCCGCAGACCCGCCCGGATTGCGACGGTCATCGAGGACGAACGTGTGGTCCGGCTCCCACGCCAGCCGAACGCGGCGTCCTTCGTATCCCGAGGCCCGGCCGGGCGCGTCCATGTTCTGGCGAACTGCGACCAGTTGCTCACCACGGTCGAGCCGGACTATATAGCGTGTGGACATCCCGACGTAGACGACCTGATCCACCGTCCCGGGCTCGACGCGCATGCCGCGCGGGGCCTCCTCGCCCTCATCGAGCATGCGCAGCTTCTCGGGACGCACCACGAATCTGACCCCATCTCGTTCCAACACGTTCGAGATCCCGATGAAGCCTGCGACGAACTCGGTAGCAGGGCGCTCGTACACCTCGACGGGGGGTCCGACCTGCTCGATCTTCCCGCTCGACATCACCGCCATGCGGTCGCTCATGGTGAGCGCCTCTTCCTGGTCGTGGGTGACGTAGACGAAGGTGATGCCGACCTTCTGCTGGATGCGCTTGAGCTCGAGCTGCATTTCCTGGCGCAGCTTGAGGTCCAGCGCCCCGAGCGGCTCGTCGAGCAGCAGGACCTCGGGTTCGTTGATGACCGCGCGGGCCAGCGCCACCCGCTGCCTCTGCCCGCCCGAGAGCTGGTTCGGCTTGCGGTCGGCCAGGCCGGTGAGGCGCA
>JBGOTG010000066.1:0-11019 GCA_041476405.1 Candidatus Dormibacteraceae bacterium
GCGACCAATAAATGGACGACGAAGGCTCCGCTGCCGACGGCGCGAGCCGACCTCGCGGCTGTGACCGGCAAAGACGGCAAGATCTACGCCATCGGCGGCTGGAACGTTCGCAACGGATTCAACGACCCCGTCGCTCTCAACACGGTGGAGGCCTACGACCCGGTCACCAACGCCTGGACCACAAGAGCGCCCATGCCGACAGCGCGGTACTGGGTGTCGGCAGCCCTCGGCAGCGACGGCAAAATCTACGCGATCGGCGGCGTGAACACCGACACCACAATCACCCCGGCGCTTGAAGCCTACGATCCGTCCACCGACACGTGGGCCACTCTCGCCCCGGTGCCGCTGGCCTTCGGCGGTCCTGCCGCCTCGGGCGCTGCCTTCTTGGGCGGCAAGATCTACGCCATCGGCGGCACAGATGGTGACGCCACCCCGCTCGCCACGCTCGAGGCTTACAACCTCAAGACGGGCACGTGGACATCTCAAACAGCAATGCCGACAGGGCGAGGTTACCTGGCTGCAGTGGCCACCGGCGGCATCGTCTATGCGATTGGCGGTTACAACAATCGGTCGCCATACACGGGCGACCTCAGCCAGGTCGAAGCATTTTGACCCGAACTCGGCGCAGGTGTGTTGACGCCCGCGATGCGGCAACGGAGAATCAACCTGGCGGGCCCGGTGGTGGGTTGCCGGCGCACCGGTGGCGACCGGTCGCCTTGGTTGGGAGGATGCAATGAGCTGCGTACGTTTGCGGAAGAACAGGCGCCTTGCCCGGACTGCAGTCGCGGCAGCGATCGTGGCTGCGGCTGCATGGATTCCGCTGCCGGTCGTCGCGGCGCCGTCCGGCGCGCCCGACGGACCCGGTGACCTCTCGCACTTCGATCTCGCCCGCAAGGACTGCGTCGGCACCGCGCGCAACAACTCATCGAAGGTTTGGTACACGGTCGCCGGCGGCGTCCTCAGCGACGTCTACTTTCCCACCGCAGACAACACCAACGTGGAGACGCTGCAGTTCGTCGTCACAGACGGTTCCTCCTTCACCGACCTTCAGTCTCGCGACACGACCTATACAGTCAGCCTGCTTGACAAGCGAGCCCTGGACTGCCGGGTCGTCAGCACCGCAAAGAGCGGGCGCTACAGGATCACCACCGACTACCTGACCGACCCTGCCCGGAACACCCTTCTGATGCGCTCACAGTTCGACGTGCTCAAGGGCGTTGCGTCCGCTTACCACGTGTTCGTCCGTTTCGACCCCACCCTCAACGGCAATGGGGGCGGAGGCGGTGGGAACGGGGGCGGTGACACCGGCGGGGTCGACAAGTCGACAGGACACGCTGTCCTGGTCGCCTCCGACACGGTCACTGCCACCAACGCGGCGAACCGCGACTACGGCGTTCCGGTTCACGCCGCCCTGGACGCCTCGACGCCGTTTCTCCGGGTGAGCAACGGCTTTGCCGGGCAGGGCAGCGATGGCCTCACGCAGCTGGAGGCGAGCCATGGGCTCACGGCGCGATACACATCGGCGGCGAACGGCAACCTCGTCCAGACGGCCGAGCTGGACCTATCCACGAAAACGCAGATGACACTCGCGCTTGCATTCGGGACCAGCCGCACCGCCGCCGTCGCGGCAGCGGAAGCCAGCCTCAAGGCCGGCTTCGCTGTGGTGCGGGGCAAGTTCGAGCTGGGTTGGCAGACGTATGACCAGGGCCTGGTCGTCGCTCCACACATCAACGGCCTGAGCGCCGGCGCCCAGACCGCTCTCGCGGACGAGTGGTACCTGAACGCGAACCTCATCAAGGCCGTCGAGGACAAGACCTTCGCCGGCGCCATCGGTGCGGCGCCCGCCTCGCCATGGGGACAGGCGATCTCAGCCGGTGATCCGAACAACACTTACTTCGGTTCGTATCGCGAGGTCTTCGCGCGCGACCTCTACGAGACCTGGACCGGGCTGATCGCCGACGGTGACTTGGCGACCGCTCGCGACGTTGCGCTGTTCCTCCTGGATCGCCAGCAGCAGGCCGACGGTTCGATGCCCAGGAACAGCCTCCTCAACGGGAAGCCGGCCCCTGACTCATTCAATACCCAGCTCGACGAGACCAGCTATCCGATCCTGATGGCGCGAAAGCTCGGCCTCACCGATGCGACCGCCTTCCGCGACCACATCTCCAGGGCGGCCGACTTCGTGATCGGCAATGGTCCGGCCTCCGGCCCCGAGCGCTGGGAGGAGCAGGATGGATATTCGCCCTCGACCATCGCGGCCGAGGTGGCAGGCCTGGTCGCGGCGGCGGCGATCGCAGACGCCAATGGCAAGCACGCTCTCGCCATGGTCTACCGCGGGGTGGCCGACGACTGGCAGCGTTCGATCAAGGCGTGGACGGTGACGACGAACGGCCCGCTGGCGACGACGCCCTACTTCATCCGGCTGTCCAAGACGGGTGACCCAAATGCCGCCATCAGCTACAGCCTAGGCAACGGGGGCCCAACGCTGGACCAGCGGTCTGTCATCGACCAGGGCTTCCTCGAACTGGTGAGGCTTGGGCTGCTCCCGGCCGGTGACCCGGCCGTGAAGAGCTCGCTGCCCGTCGTCGATGCGACGATCAGGACGGCCACGAGCAGCGGGCCGGGCTTCCACCGCTACAACGGCGACGGATACGGCGACGGCTCGACGGACGGGCACCCATGGGCCCCCAGTGGGGTGGGAACCGGCCACGTGTGGCCGCTGCTGACACAGGAGCGCGGGGAGTACGCGCTGGCGGCAGGGCAGGCGGACACCGCAACGAAAATGCTGACCACCCTGCGCGATTTCGGGTCCACCGTCGGGCTGATCCCGGAGCAGGACTGGGAGCTGCCGCCTCTGGCTCCGTCCCCGTTCGGAACCGACCCGACAGTCGCGTCGATCGGCTTCCAGAACGGCCAGCCGGCCGGCTCAGCCTCGCCGCTGATGTGGGCCACCGGGGCGTATCTCAGGCTGCAGCGCGACATCGCCGCCGGCAAGCTGCTCGACCTGCCGCCCGACAGCTATCAGCGCTACGTCGCCCACAGCCAGGGCTCGACGACGCTCAGCGTGACGGCGCCGCTCGACAACTCGAGCGTCTCGGCGTCGCCGGTCACGGTCTCCGGCAGCACGGCGGCCGGCAACCAGGTCTTCGTCGCCGTGACCAACGTCGACAACAAGAGCGTGACCACCACGGCGACGGCCAAGGTGCACTCTGACGGGAGCTTCAGCGCGCAGGTCCCGGTGACGGCCGGCACGAGCGTCATCAACGTGGTGGCGGTCGCTCCTGACGGCGGCACCGCCCACGCCACGAGGACTGTCGTGTCGGATGTCGTCAACGGCACGTTGCTCCTCGACGTCGCCGACCCGGCCGGCGATGACAACGGTCCCGGAAACTATGCCTACCCAACCGATTCCAACTTCCACGCAGGCGCTTTCGACATCCAGAGGTTCCAGGTCTACGACACCGACCCAACCATCACGTTCCGGCTGCAGACGACCGACCTGTCGCCAACGTTCGGCAGCCCTTTGGGGGCGCAGCTGGTGGATGTCTACGCTCACGACCCGGCGGCCGCCCTCTCTGACACCTCGACGGCGGCGGCCTATCCGCAGCGCAACTACTCCATCGACGCCGGAGCAGCCTGGGACAGGCTGATCGAGGTCCAGGGTTTCGGACAGTCTTATATCGACGCGCATGGTGCGACGCTGGGCACTGTGACCATCAGCGCCAACTCGATCTCGCGCTACATCACATTCAGCGTCCCGAAGGCATCGCTGGGCACGCCGGCTTCCGGCTGGACGTTCACCGTCGTGCTGACCGGCCAGGACGGCTTTAGCTCGGACCAGGCACGAAGCTTTGCGAGCACTCCGCAGCCGTTCAACTTCGGGGTGTGCGCCGTCGCGAGCGGGGATCCGCACTGCACAGTCGACCCGTCGACGGTCCCGAAAGCGATGGACGTGCTGACGCCGGCCGGCACCGCGCAATCCGACGAGCTCGACTACACCATCCACAGCCCGGTCGCGATCCAGGGGGTGACGATCCCCTAGTCACGCGACTTCGCGCGCCGGGCCTCTCAGCTCCTGGCCGGGGCCAAAGCGAACAGGCACAGGATCTCGTAGGCGATATTGGCCGCGGCGATCGCCGTGACCTCCGCGTGGTCGTAGGCGGGGGCCACCTCGACCACGTCCGCTCCCACCAGCTGGATGCCGGCCAGGCCGCGGAGGATGGCGATCGCCTCCCGGCTGCTCCAGCCGCCCGCCTCGGGCGTACCCGTGCCGGGGGCGAAGGCGGGGTCGAGCACATCGATGTCAAGGGAGAGGTAGACGTTTGCGCTGCCGACTACTTCGCGAATCTCCGCCGCGATCGGCCCGGCGCCTCGAGCATCGATGGCCCGTCCATCGATCAGCCGGAAGCCCAGGGCGGCATCAGTGGGCAGGTCGTCCACCGAGAACTGCGGCCCGCGGGTGCCGACGTGGATCGAGCGCCGGAGGTCGAGCAGCCCCTCTTCGGCCGCACGCCGGAAAGGAGTCCCGTGCGTGTAGCGCGCTCCCCCGAAGTAGACGTTCCAGGTGTCCAGGTGGGCGTCGAAGTGAACCAGGGCCAGAGGTCCGAATCGTGCGGCCGCCGCGCGCAGCAGCGGTAAGGCGATGGTGTGGTCGCCGCCGAGCGCAAGGATGTGTGAGGCGCGCTCGGCGGTGGCCTTCGCCGCCACTTCGATCTGCCCGATGGCCTGCTCGATGCCGAACGGAGTGCATGCGACGTCGCCGGCATCGGCCACCTGCCGCGCGAACGGCTCCACTTCGGTCCAGGCGTTGAACGGGCGGAGCATCTTCGACCCCGCCCGGATGGCCGCGGGCCCGAAGCGAGCGCCAGGGCGGTAGACGACGCCGCTGTCGAACGGGACGCCGAGAATCGCGACCTCGGCCTTTCCGACCGAGTCCAGGGTCGGGAGACGGGCGAAGGTGGCCGGCCCGGCGAATCGCGGCACTTGCAGCGAGTCGACAGGCCCCACCACCTCGTCTTTGCTCCCGGCCATGGCCGCGAGTCTACAGACACGATCGGCCAGTCGGTGCCGGCCGTTCCGAAGCTCAGCTGATCGTGATCGAGAGCCCTTTTGTGGCACTCACCTTCGGATTCTCGGAATCCGTGACCTTGACGGTGAAGGTGAACGTGCCGGTTCCGGTAGGTGTGCCGGATATGACACCGGTCGTGGCGTTCAGGCTGAGCCCGGGTGGCAGCGAGCCGGTGATCGACCACGTGTAGGGTTTCTTTCCGCTGCCGGCCGTGAGCGTGGCGGAGTAGGCGACGCTCACGTTGCCGCCGGGCAATGAGGTGGTCGTGACCTTTGGTGGGGCCACGTACTTGAAGCGGTCACTTGGGCCCGTGGAGCTGGTGCCCGCGGGCGTGGTCACTGTGACATCCACGGTCCCGGATCCGGCCGGCGAGGTGACTGTGATCTTCGTGCCCGCCCCGTTGACCACCAGACCAGTGGCCGGTGAGGCGCCGAACAGGACCGACGTGGCGCCGCCGAAGTTGACCCCTGAGATGGTCACTGTCGTCCCGCCGCCGGCTGGTCCGGAGGCTGGGGCAACCGAAGCGACGCAAGGTAGCGACGGCCCCGCGCCTATGTAGTAGGGACACGAGGCCAGCGGGTTGATTTCGGAGGTGGTCGACACGGTGACGGTGTCGGAAGTGCCGGCAGTGGTCGGGTTGACGGCTCCTACGATGGAGGCACTCAAGGCGTTGCCAGGATTGACGACCGCTCCCGTGTAGAGGTAGAAGTTCAGGCTGGCGGTGCTGCTCGGATTGGCCTGGCCGACCGCTTTGGCCGTGGTGGTGTCGGTGAGAATCGCGCTGGAAATCGTGTTCAGGTGGGTGCCTGCGGGGAACGTGAAGCTGACTGCGCTTCCCACCGCCTGGGACATTCCTCCTGTCGTCGAGGCCTTGAACCCCACCGTGTAGGTGACACCGGTGGCGGCCGCGGTGTGATCGCTGGGGGTGACGGTTGGCTTGGAGACCGAATGCCCAGCCACGATGGTGTAGGAGCCGGAGGTCACGGGGGTGGGGTCGGAGCTGGTCGACACCGTAAGCGTGTAGGTCGTTCCCGGGCTCGTCGGGTTGACCGCACCCAGGATGGAAGCGGTCAGGTGGTCGCCGGCATTGACGACCGCCAGCGAGTACAGGTAGAACGTGAGCGTCAATGTGGCGCTCGGGTTGGCCTGGCCGACCACCTTGGCGGTGGTGGTGTCGGTGAGGACGCTGGTGGAAAGCGAATTCAGGTTGGTGTCGGAGGGGAAGGTGACGGTGACGCTGCCCCCCGCCGCCTGCGACATCCCACCGGTCGTTGAGGCGTTGAACGCCACCGAGTATCCGCTGCGTGCCCCCACAGCAGCCGTCGGCGCCGGCGTGACGGCTGGCGTGGAGACCGGATGCCCGGCCACTATCGAGTAAGAGCTGGAGTTCACAGGAGTGGTGTCCGAGCTCGTCGAGACCGCCACCTTGTAGGCGGTACCGGCGCTCGTCGGGTTGACCGCACCCTGGATGGAAGCGCTGACGTTGTCGCCGGCATTGACGACCGCCAGCGAGTACAGGAAGAACGTGAGCGTCAAGGAGGCGCTCGGGTTGGCCTGGCCGACCACCTTGGCGGTGGTGGTGTCGGTGAGGACGCTGGTGGAAAGCGAATTCAGCTTCGTGTCTGAGGGGAAGGTCATGGTGACGCTGCCGCCCGTTGCCTGAGAGAGCCCGCCTGTCGCCGAGGCTATGAACACGACCGTGTAGCCGGAGCGAGCGCCGGCCGCGGCCGTAGGCGCCACCGTGACAGTGGACGTGGACACCAAGTGGCCGGCCACGACGGTGTACGAGCCGGAGGTCATAGGGGCGGTGTCGGATGTTGTCGACACGGTCAGCTTGTAAGTCGTTCCCGGGCTGGTCGGGTTGACTGCACCGTTGATCGAAGCGCTCAGGTGGTCGCCGGCGTTGACGACTGCCAGTGAGTAAAGGGTGAAGGTGACGATGAGGGTGCTGCTTGGGTTCGCTTGGCCGACCACCTTGGCTGTGGTGGTGTCGGTCAGAATGGCACTGGAAAGGCTGTTCTCCTTGGTGTCGGAGGGAAACGTGACGGAGACAGTGCTTCCCGCCGCCGCCGACATGCCACCGGTGCTTGAGGCATTGAACGCAACCGTGTACCCGGTGCGTCCCCCCGCAGCCGCTGTTGGAGCCAGCGTGACGGCGGGCGTGGACACGGAGTGCCCGGCCACGATCGTGTAAGAGCTCGAGTTCACAGCGGTTGTATCCGCAGTGGTCGACACAGCAACCTTGTAGGTGCTACCCGGGCTGGTCGGGTTGGTCGCACCCTGGATCGAGGCGCTGAGCGTGTCGCCGGCGGTGACTACAGCTCCCGTATACAGGCTGAAGGTGAGCGTGAGAGTGGCGCTCGGGTTGGCCTGGCCGACCGCTTTGGCGGTGTTGGTGTCCGTGAGGATCGCTGCGGAAAGGCCAGTCAGCTTGGTGTCGGAGGGGAAGGCGATGGTCACAGTGCTCCCCGCCGCCTGGGAGAGCCCGCCTGTGCCCGAAGTTGTGAACACCACGGTGTAGCCGGTGCGAGCGCCCACTGCCGCTGTCGGCGCAAGCGTGACTGTGGGAACGGAAACCGACGATGCGCTGAAAGCGGCCACCTGGGCCGCCAGGGCGAGGTCCGCCACCAGAACAAGAGCCAGGACAATGAGGACGCTGACCATGTGCGTCCGGGCGCGGCGCGCGCTCGCTCTGATGCTAAAGCCCATTACCGATACCCCCTTCCAACGAACATGGCGTTACACAATTGACGGTCGAGCCGGAAGCGCGATCTCTGCCGGAGTGTATCGAGGGACCGCGGCCGGGACAACAGTGCATGTATCCCACACTGGGGGCCTGGTGACAAGGTGGCGCGCTCTGCGCCTACACGACCCCACCGACCAGGTGTCCAACCCCGGCGGTGACCGCCATCGCCAACCCACCTCCTACCGTGACCCTGATCGCCGCGCGCATGATCGGCGCGCCTCCGGCACGAGCCCCCGCCACCCCAAGCACCGCCAGGGCAAGTATTGCGCTCACGACGACCGCCCAGGTTCGCGCCCCAGTTGGGACCACGAGGAAGGCGAGAATCGGCAGCACCGCGCCGGCCGTGAAGCTCACCGCGGAGTAGATGGCCGCCTGCACGGGACGCGCCTTGATGGCAGCCAGACCCAGCTCGTCGCGGGCGTGCGCGCCGAGCGCGTCCGAAGCCGTCAGCGCGTCGGCAACCCTGCCGGCCAGGTCATCGTCAAGGCCACGTTTGACGTAGATCTCGGCAAGTTCGCGTTTCTCAGTCTCCGGGTGCGCCTGGAGCTCAACCCGCTCCTGGTCGAGGTCGGCCAGCTCGACGTCCCGCTGAGAGCTGACTGATACGTATTCGCCGGCTGCCATGGCCATGGCTCCGGCGACCAACGCCGCCACAGCAGCGGTCAGGACAAAGCTGGTGGGGGCTCCAGATGCGATCACGCCGAGCGCGACGCTGGCGACCGAAACGATCCCGTCATTCGCGCCCAGTACCGCTGCTCGCAGCCATCCGGCCCGCTGCGCGCGGTGACGAACTCTGTCGACGGTGCCCACCTTGCGCAGTGTATCCAGGACGTCCCAGCGACCGACTGAGGCTTGGCCGAGGCAGTAATACTCGCAATTGCCAGATATAGCGTCCAGGGCATGTGAAATAGGGCAGATCTGACCCTGAGACGGGGCACTTGCTACAGTTCACACATGCAGAGCCACGTGAGGATAGGGCAGGCCGCCGAGTTGCTGCGGGTCAGCGCGGACACCGTCAGGCGCCTGGTTGACTCCGGACAGATCAAGACGGCACGGACAGCCGGCGGCCAGCGGCGGATCGACGGCGCCGCGCTGGCCCGCTATATGGCGGCTCTTCCGCGCCCCGACACGCCGGCTGCCGCCAGCGAGTCGGCCCGCAACCGGTTCTCGGGCATCGTGACCCGGGTGATCAAAGACGGCGTGGCGGCGCAGGTCGAGATGCAGGCGGGTCCTTACCGGATCGTGTCGCTGATCACGCGGGAGTCGGCTGACGAGCTCGGGCTGAAGCCTGGGGTGATGGCGGTCGCGTCGGTGAAGGCAACCAGCGTGGTCATCGAGCTGCCGCGCAGCTGAGGGGAGGGGTTCGTATGCGTAATCGGGTCCTGGTGGTGTCCGTCGTTGCCGCGCTCATTGCCGCATGTGGAAGCAGCGGAGGTTCTTCGAACACTTCTTTAAGCAGTACTGCCTCGGTCTTTGCAGCCGCGTCGTTGACAGGCGCCTTCAACGCTCTCGGCGCTTCATTTCAAGCCGCCCACTCAGGTACCACAGTGAAGTTCAACTTCGCGGGCACGCCGACGTTGGTGACTCAGATCGAGCAGGGCGCGGCAGCTGACGTCTTCGCCTCCGCCGATACGACGAACATGGACAAGCTGACGGCGGACGGCTTCACGACGGGAACCTCACAGGTGTTCGCGCACAACAAGCTGGAGATCGTGGTCGCAGCCGGGAACCCGAGGGCCATCACCGGGCTGGCCGACCTAACCAAGCCCGGCGTCATCTACATCACGGAGGGGGCCACGGTCCCGGCCGGGAAGTACGCGCTGCAGATCCTCGCGAGCGCGGGAGTGAAGGTCACCCCAAAGAGCCTCGAGACCGACGTCAAGTCCGTGGTCGGCAAGATCGAGCTCGGGGAGGCCGATGCAGGCATCGTCTACACGACTGACGTCACGGCTGCCGGGAGCAAGGTGACAGGTGTCCAGATCCCGGACGCGGTGAACGTGGTGGCGACCTATCCGCTGGTCGCCGTCAAGGGCACCAAGAACGCCAACCTCGCCAACGCCTTCATCGCGTACGTTCTATCCACCGAGGGCCAGTCGAAGCTGCAGTCTTTCGGCTTCCTTCCGGCGTAGCCCGTTGAGGCGTGAGCGCGTCCCGATCGCCGTCGCGGTACTGGCCGCGATCGGGGCTGCGTTCTTCATCCTGCCTCTGCTCGGCCTCATCGTCCGGTCTCCGTGGGCAGATGCTGTCAGTGCGCTGACGGCGCCTGAAACGCTCGAGGCGCTCAAGCTGTCGTTGATCGCCTCGCTGTCGGCGACAGCCATCGGACTGGTCTTCGGGGTGCCGCTGGCCTGGGTCTTCGCCCGGGTGGAGTTCCCGGGCCGCGACCTCCTACGCGCGTTGACCACGCTGCCTATGGTTCTGCCCCCGGTGGTGGGCGGCATCGCCCTCTTTCTCGCTTTCGGCAGGCGCGGCCTGGTCGGGTCGTGGCTCGACAGTGCGTTCGGCATCACGCTTCCCTTCACCACGGCGGGCGTGGTCATGGCCGAGACATTCGTGGCCATGCCATTCCTGATCATCACCGTCGAGGCGGGCCTCCGATCGATGGACCGCCGCTACGAGGAGGCGGCGCGAACCCTGGGCGCGAAGCGCTGGACCGTGTTCACCCGGGTCACGCTGCCGCTCATCGGTCCGTCGCTGTTCGCGGGCGCTGTTCTCTGCTGGGCGCGAGCCCTTGGAGAGTTCGGCGCCACGATCACTTTCGCGGGTAACTTTCCAGGCGTGACCCAGACGATGCCACTGGCGGTCTACCTTCTCCAGGTAACCAACCTGGAGACTTCGTACATCCTGAGCCTCGTCATGCTGGCAATCTCCCTCGTGGTTCTCGTTGCGCTCAGGCACCGCTGGCTCGGCTCGGCGTGAGCCTGGATGCCAGCGTACGGTTGACGCTCGGCGCGCTCGGCCTCGACATGGAACTCACGATCGGGGAGGGGGAGATCGTCGCGCTGCTCGGCCCGAACGGGGCGGGCAAGACGACGCTCCTCAGGGCGATCGCGGGCCTCGTTCCAATCGCCTCCGGGCAGGTCAAGCTCGATGGAGCGATCCTCGAAGACGCTTCGACCGGCGAGTATGTTCCGACCGAGCAGCGTCCGATCGGGGTCGTGTTTCAAGACTACCTGCTGTTCCCACACCTCACGGTTCTGGACAA
>JBGOTG010000067.1:0-10911 GCA_041476405.1 Candidatus Dormibacteraceae bacterium
CGTACATCATCGAAGACAACGGCACGTACGGCCTCACCAAGGGCCAGTTCTCGGCCACGGCCGACATCGGCTCGGTCCAGAAGAAAGGCGCTGTCAACACGTTCCAGCCGATCGACCCATGCGCGGTCGCCCTGACGCTCGGCTGCTCGTTCGTCGCGCGCTCGTTCAGCGGCGATGGCAAGCAGGTGGTGCCCCTGATCAAGGCGGCCATCGCGCACCGCGGCACCGCGATCCTCGACATCATCTCGCCCTGCGTCACCTTCAACGACCACGACGGCTCGACCAAGAGCTACAGCTGGGTCAAGGACCACGAGGAGTCGATCGCTGACGTGTCATTCGTGCCGTTCTTCGAAGAGGTGCACGTGGACTACGAGCCCGGTACGGTCCGCGAAGTCGAGCTCCACGACGGTTCGCACATCGTGCTCAAGAAGCTGGGCGAGGACCATGACCCCACCGACCGCCACGCGGCTGTGAGGGTGATCGAAGAGGGGCGGGCGGCGGGCCACCTCGTGACAGGGCTTCTGTACCTGGACACGACGATGGAGGACTTCGCCACCACCGAGAGAATCCCCGAGCGTCCGTTGGTGGACCTCGGCGAGGACGAGCTGCGCCTCAGCCGCGAGGACTTCGACCTCTTCATGTCCGAGTTCGCCTGAGCGCAATCAACTCCGATCCGACCTCGGCGGAGCTGATTCGCGGCACTCGGCTCGTCGCGCGCAGGGATCCTGCGATGGCGAAAATCATCAAAGCCGCAGGCGCGCTCGACATGCGGGACACGATGGAAGACGGGTTCGCCGCGCTGGTCCGCTCGATCATGTACCAGCAGCTGGCGGGCGCGGCCGCGTCGACCATTCACGGCAGGTTCCTGAAGCTCTTCTCGGATGGCCTCTCCCCCGCCGCGGTGCTCGCGCTCCCCGAGGGGGCCATGCGCTCCGCCGGCGTCAGCGGTTCGAAAGCAGCCGCCATCGCCGACCTCGCGACCAAGGTGGGCGACGGGTCGGTCCCGCTCCATGACGTCGATTCGCTTTCCGACGACGACCTGGTGGCCCGTCTGGTCCAGGTCCGCGGCATCGGGCGGTGGACCGCCGAGATGTTTCTCATGTTCCAGCTGAGGCGCCTCGACGTCTGGCCCGTGGACGATTACGGCGTGCGCAAGGGGTGGGCGCTTGCTCACAAGCTCGAGGAACTGCCAGCCCCTCGCGCCCTGCAGGCGGAAGGGGACCGCTTCCGGCCCTACCGATCGATTGCGGCCCTGTACTGTTGGCGCGCGGTGGACACGGTTCTGCCCCAGTGAGAGCGATGCCGGATTCGCCGGATGGCTTCAAAGAGGCAGTCTGGGAGGACGTCCAACCGTTCTACGAAGAGCTCTCCACCCGGCCGCTTGACACCGGCAACGTCGAGCAGTGGCTGGCCGATTGGTCCCGGTTCGAGTCGCTCCTGTCAGAAGCATCAGCCCTGGCCAACTTCGCCTACACGTGCGACACCTCGGACCCGGCTCGCGAGGCGGCCCAGCTGCGCTTTGGGACGCAGATCACGCCCAAGGCCCAGGAGCAGCGGGTGCGCCTCCAGCGCCGGCTGGTGGGGCTCGCGTACGTGCGCCCCGGCCTCGAGACGATGGTCGAGCGTTTTCGCAACCAGATGCAGATCTTCAACGAGGCCAACGTCCCTCTGTCGGCCGAGCTGTCAAGGCTGACCACCGAGTGGTCGAAGCTCATCGGCGCCATGACAGTCCAATGGGACGGCGCGGAGAAGACGCCTTCCCAGCTCCTTCCGTTCCTCGAATCCACCGATCGCGGAGTTCGCGAGCGGGCATTCAAGCTCCGGGCGAAGCCATACGTGGAGCAACGCGACGTGATAGCGGGCATCTTCGACCGCATGTACGACCTTCGCCAGCAGACGGCGCGGAACGCCGGCTTTGCCAACTTCCGCGACTACGCCCACCAGGAGAAGAACCGGTTCGCCTACACCCCGGACGACTGCGTTCGATTCCACGAGTCGGTCGAAGAGTCAGTGCTGCCGGCAATCGGGCGCATCCTCCAACGACGGCGCAACCGGATGAAGCTCGACCGGCTCCGGCCGTGGGACACTTCTGTCGACCCGCTGGGAAGGCCCGCGTTGAAGCCGTTCGCCGACATCGACACGTTCATCGATCGCACCGCAAGCGTGTTCGAGCACGTCGATCCCGATTTCCGCGGCTATTACGAAACGATGGTCGACGCGAAGCTCCTGGACCTGGAGAACCGCAAGGGCAAGGCGCCAGGCGCGTACAGCCAGACGCTGTCCTTCAGGAAGCAACCGCTGATCTTCATGAACGCAGTCGGCGTCGACGACGACGTGCGGACGCTGCTGCACGAATCAGGCCACGCCTTCCATTCATTCGAGGCGGCCCGGCTGCCCCTGCTCTTCCAGCGCCACCCAGGGTCTGAGATGGCCGAAGTGGCCTCGATGGCGATGGAGCTGCTGGCATCACCGTTCATCAACACGCAGAGCGGTGGCTACTACACGGAGGACGAAGTGCGCCGCTCGCGTGCCGAGCTCCTGGAGGGAATCGTCCTCTTCTTCCCACACTGCGCATCTGTGGACGCGTTCCAGCACTGGATCTACACGGACGAGAGAGGACGCGACGCCGACGCCCGAGATGCCAGATGGCTCGAGCTGCGGCGCCGATTCGAGGGCGACGCGGGGGACGCCGCGGCCTCGATAGACTGGAGCGGCCTCGACCAGGAAAGGGTCGCGCGCTGGTACCAGCAGCCCCACTTCTTCTCGAGCCCGTTCTATTACATCGAGTACGGGATCGCCCAGCTTGGCGCGCTGCAGGTTTGGCGGAACAGCCTGCGCGACCAGAAGGAGGCGGTTCGCAAGTACCGAGAGGCTCTGTCGCTCGGCGCGACCCAGCCGCTGCCTGGGCTCTTCAAAGCGGCGGGCGCACGCTTGATCTTCGACAGCGCAGGGATGCGCGAGCTGGTGAGCCTGGTCGAAGAAGAGGTCGCGAAGCTGGACTAGCGCTGGGGCGCTAGCTGTGGGCGAGGTCCCTGAGTGGCATCCTTGGTCCGAACCTGGGCGCTGTGATGCCGGCGACCCCGATCAAGCGGACCACCCTTGCGCGGTGGCCGCGGTAGGGCTCGAGCAGCTCCAGCATGCGCTCGTCGGTCGACCGCGGCGTGCCCTCCAGCGCGTAGCCGACGGCGTGGGGCAGGTTGTAATCACCCAGCTGCACCGCGTCGGCGTCGCCCAGGGCGACCAGGGCGACCTTGGCCGCGGTCCACGGGCCCACGCCGGGGAATGCCTCGAGCCGCCGTCGGGCAGCAGGGAGGTCCATGCTCGTCGCCTCCTCCAACCTCGTCGCCCGGCGCGCGGCGCCGATGATCGTTTCGGCGCGCCTGCGCTCGACCCCAAACGTGTGGAACGTCCAGTAGGGCGTCGCGGCCAGAACGCGTGGAGCCGGCGGGACCGTGAGGCCGTACGGGCCCGGAGCCGGCTCTCCGAGGACTTGCACGAGGTCGCGATAGGACCTGTGGGCTTCGGGGCCTGTCACCTTCTGGCCGAGGACAACGGGCACCAGCGCCTCGAAGACTGCCCGCGTCTTGGGGATCCGCAGGCCCGGGTTCCGCTTGTGAACCTGGACGAGCAAAGGGTGGCCGGGGCTGAAGCCTGTGTCGTCGTCCTCCTCACCGCACAGCGCCGGCGCATTCGCGGCCGCCCAGGCGGCGCCGCGGCCCCACGCCTCGACCTCCACGGCGGCTCCCGAGTGCACCAGGTGGAGCGTCGCCGGGCCCTCCGGGGTCTGGCCGGCACGCCAGGCCTCGCCATCCGACAGGCGAAGCCACGCACCCTGGCCGATGGGCGCCAGGGTCGCCCGCAGGTCGAGAGGTCGGCGGAGCTCGAAGCGGGCGTGGACGTCCGCCGCCATGGCTAACGGCTCAGAGGAATCTGGAGGGAGAAGGTGCTGCCCCGACCGGGCGACGACTCCACTGTCAGATCGCCGTCGTGCATGCGGGCGATCTCACGCGAAAGCCACAGGCCAAGCCCGGTGCCGGACACGCGCTCGGTGGCTTTTGTCTCGATGCGGACAAAGCGCGTGAAGAGGCGGGCCTGATCCTCCTCGGCGATGCCGATGCCCTCATCGGTGACGGCGACAGTCGCCATGGGGTTGCCGCTGATGCGCACCCTGATGGGTCCACCGGCGGGCGAGTACTTGGCCGCATTGCTGAGGAGGTTTCTGACCACGATCTGGAACCGATCGGGGTCCACGTCCACCTCAACGGCCCGAGCGGGCCTGTCGACGATGACATCGTGCTTCGCCAGAAGCTGGCTCGCGCTCTCGATCGCCAGGTCGGTCAGCGCGACCAGGTCGGCGGGCTGCTTTTTGAGGGCAAGCCGCCCCTCTTCGAGGCGAGCCGCCTCGACCATCTGCTCGACCATCCAGCTGACTTCGTCCGATTTCGCGATCAGCAGGGGCAGCACCGCCTTCGACCGGCTCGAGAGCTCGCCGAGAGATCCCGCCTCGAGCATGGTGAGATACCCCTTGATGACTGTCATCGGACCGCGCAATTCGTGTGAGGCGACGCTCAAGAACTCGGTTTTCGCCTTTTCGAGAGACGCGATCCTCTGGTTCATCGACACGCGATCGAGACCTGCGGTGATGCTGCCCGCGTATTGCCGCAGCCTGATCGCTTCGTCCTCGCCGAACAGCGGCGTGAACGGGCCGGACAGGATGATCATCGCGCCTTCGCCCTGCTGAAGATGAAGCGGGACGGTGAGCCTGGCCACGGGGCTTGGCGATGGGTTGCCCCCCGGTGAGGCGGTGACCGCGCCGGCAGCGACCTGATGAGCCTGGTCCTCAGTCAGATCGCGCGCCGCCAGGACCGATCCGTCGGAATCGACGATCACGGCGCCCACGCCTCCGACGAGTCGTGTCGCCCACCCGAGCGCCCGGTGAGCCAGCGTGCCGCGGTCGGGGCTGTGGAGCAGCAGGTCGTGGAGCGCGTTGCGGGCGGCGTCCTCCTCGGGCTGCCTCCAGAGCCAGCGAAGCCAGGTCGGTGGCGAGAAGCTGACGTAGAGGAGGGGGACGATGGCCAGCGTGACCACTTCGGTCGCCAGGACGAAATATGGATGGCGGGCGGTGGAGCCGGCGAACGTCGCGGCGGCCACTTCGGCAAGCAGGGCGGCGTAGCCCAGGCTGAGCGCGCGCAGCCGGGCGCACTCGACGGCCGGGCGGCGCATGGACGCCCGCCACAGCCTGAAGATCGGCTCGAGGATGCACGCGCTCCACGTGACCAGAACTGCCGCAATGGCAATCGCCTGAAGCCGGCTGCGCGGCTGTGGGTCCGTCGGTAGCTGTGCGACGAAGGCAAGGACCGCGACGCCCAGGATGGCGATCCTGATCGCGTTCAAGGTCGCGGGACGGAACGGGATGAACGAGGCGCGAAACATCAGCAGCGCGTAGCCGGAGAGCAGGAAGACGAGGAGCGCAACGTCGGTCAGAGCCTGGTTCAACGCGCCCGCCTGGCCGATGGCCGGAGTCATCAAGACCAGTGCGGTCAGCGAGCCGAAAGCCAGGGCGAGGTGGCTGCGGCGGCTGTCGCGGTGCCGCAGCCAGTCGATCAACGCGGCCAGGGCCAGAAGCACGAACGCCGCCTCGGTGGCCAGCTCCAGGCCAAAGAGCAGGTCCGTCACTGGCCGAGAATAGAGGAACGGTTCCGGCGATGCCAACTGTCAGAAGCGTGGAGGAACGTAGATGAAGTGGGTGACTCGAAAGAACGCAAGCGTTGACCGGATCGCATGTCCGTGGCTCATCAAACGGTTCGTCGATCCTGATGCCGAATTCCTGTATGTGCCCGCGGCGGAGGTCATGGCCGTCGCCGAGCGCGATGGCGCGATCCCCTATGACGTCGGAGGGGTCGAGCTGGGTCACGTCGACGGCAGGTGCAGCTTCGAGTCCATCATCCACAAGTACGGGTTGAAAGACCCTGCGCTCGACCGGCTGGCGTTGATCGTGCACGGCGCGGACGTTCAGGCCGACCTCGCGATCACTCCGGAGGCGGCAGGCCTCAAAGCGATCGCGCACGGTTTCGCGATGGTGCACGGCGAAGACGATCACGGGAAGATCGCGCTCGAGTCGCCGATGTACGACGCTCTGTATGCCTGGTGCCGCCACCAGGCCGGCCGCGTCAAGCCGGAGGACTGACCTCGTCCTTCAGCGAAGGGTCTACAGGGACCCATTCGCCGGGCCATCCGACGTCTTGCCCACCCCCGAACGACCCCCTATCGCGGGGCCGTTCGGCCATAGGCCGCTCGACGCTGGGCTGACAGCGTTGACGCAAAGCCGTATGAACCATTTCGTCACTGTCGACGGCAACGAAGCGGCTGCGCGCGTCGCGCACCGACTGAGCGAGGTGATCGCAATCTATCCGATCACGCCTTCCTCGACCATGGGCGAGCTGGCGGACGCGTGGTCCGCAGCCGGCCAGCCCAACCTCTGGGGCACGGTGCCCGAGGTGATCGAGATGCAGAGCGAGGGCGGCGCCGCCGGCGCGCTCCACGGAGCTCTCATGGCAGGTGCCATGTGCACCACCTTCACGGCATCGCAAGGCCTGCTCTTGATGCTTCCCAACATGTTCAAGATCGCGGGCGAGCTGACGCCGACGGTCTTCCACGTCGCAGCGCGCACCGTCGCCACCCACGCTCTGTCGATCTTCGGCGACCACAGCGATGTCATGGCGGTCAGGACCTCGGGCTTCGCCATGCTCTCTTCCTCATCCGTGCAGGAAGCGCAGGACCTGGCGCTGATCGCCCACCGCGCAACGCTGGAATCGCGCATTCCGTTTGTGCACTTCTTCGACGGGTTCCGCACTTCACACGAGGTCAACAAGATCGTGCCGCTCGCGGACGAAGACCTGCGTGCCATGATTCCCGACTCGTTCGTCGCGGCGCACAGAGCGCGTGCACTCTCCCCCGACCGCCCGCTCCTGCGTGGCTCGGCACAGAACCCAGACGTCTTCTTCCAGGCGCGAGAGGCGTGCAACACGTATTACGCGGCAGTCCCTGGAATCGTCAGCGCTGCGATGGACCGGTTCGCGGAGGCGACCGGACGCCGCTACCGCATATTGGAGTATAGCGGTCATCCGGACGCCGATCGTGTCGTCGTCCTCATGGGCTCGGCTGCCGGGGCCACGCTCGAGGCGTTGGACCCGCTGATCGCCCGTGGCGAGCGCGTTGGGCTGCTGCAGGTCCGCCTGTTCCGGCCATTCGACGCTTCGGCGCTCGTGGCAGCGCTTCCGCCCAGCGTCCGCCGCATCGCCGTCCTGGATCGCACGAAGGAGCCTGGCGCCGTCGGTGAGCCGCTATTCCAGGACGTCGTCGTGGCGCTGGCGACACGACCAAATCCTCCGGTCGTGATCGGCGGCCGGTACGGCCTCGCATCCAAGGAGTTCACGCCCGCGATGGCGGCGGCGGTCTTCGCCGAGCTTGCGAAGGAGACTCCCAGGCACGAGTTCACGGTCGGCATCAACGACGACGTGACTCACCTGAGCCTGGACGTCGATCCAGGCTTCACCACCGAGCCACGGGACGTCGTGAGCGCGGTCTTCTATGGCCTTGGCTCCGATGGGACGGTGGGCGCCACCCGCAACACCGTCAAGATCATCGGCGAGCGCACGAACCTTTTTGCGCAGGGCTACTTCGTGCTCGACTCGAAGAAGTCGGGCTCGATGACCGTGTCGCACCTGCGGTTCGGGCCGCGACCGATAACGTCAACCTACCTGGTGCAGAAGGCGGGGTTTGTCGGGTGCCACCAGTTCGGCTTCCTGGAAAAGGTCGACGTGCTCGAGTGCGCCGCCGACGGGGCCATCTTCCTGCTGAACAGCCCTCACCGTCCGGCCTACACGTGGGACCAGCTCCCTGTCGAGGTCCAGCGCACGATCATCAAGAAGCACCTGCGCTTCTACGTCATCGACGCGACGCGCGTGGCGCGAGAGGCAGGGCTTCCGGGTCGCGTCAACACAGTTCTTCAGGCGTGCTTCTTCGCGCTCGCCGGCGTGCTACCGCAGGATGAGGCGATTGCCGCGATCAAGAGCGCGATACAGCACACCTACGCCAAACGTGGGCTCGCCGTGCTGGAGCGCAATTTTGCGGCGGTCGACCTGGCGCTGGCCGAGCTCCACGAAGTGGAGGTGCCTCATGAGGTCGCCGGCGACCTGCACGTCAGGCGTGCCGTTCCTGCCGAGGCGCCCGGCTTCGTTCAGCTCGTGACCGCCGAGATGATTGCCGGCCGTGGCGACCTGCTGCCGGTGTCCGCGATGCCTGTCGACGGCGCATTCCCGCTCGGCACCGCGCGATGGGAACGCCGCGACATTGCGGTCGAGCTCCCCAGCTGGGACCCGACAATCTGCATCGACTGCGCCAAGTGCACGCTGGTCTGCCCCCACGCGGCGATCCGCATGAAGGTCTACTCGCCGGACTTGCTCGCCGCGGCGCCGCAGGGTTTCCAGTTCAAAGAGTGGAAGTCCAAGGAGCAGCCCGGGATGGTGATGACGATCCAGGTCGCGCCCGAGGACTGCAATGGATGCGGCACATGCGCCGACTACTGCCCCGCGCACAGCAAGCAGGTCGCCAAGCACCGCTCGATCGACATGACGCCGAAGAACGGGTCCTTCGAGCAGGAGAAGGCGAACTGGGAATTCTTCAAGTCCATCCCCGAGTTCGAACGCACCCAGGTAAAGGTCGGCACGATCAAGGGCTCGCAGATGCTTCAGCCGCTGTTCGAGTTTTCCGGCGCGTGCGCGGGCTGTGGCGAGACGCCCTACTTGAAGCTGCTCACGCAGATGTTCGGCGATCGCATCCTGGTGGCCAATGCGACTGGATGCTCGTCCATTTATGGCGGCAACCTGCCGACCACGCCGTGGGCGGTGAACGGCGATGGTCGCGGACCGGCGTGGGCGAACTCCCTGTTCGAGGACAACGCGGAGTTCGGCCTCGGCATGAGGCTGGCGCTTGACAACCTTGGCGTGACCGCGCGGCGCCTGCTGACCGAGCTGGAACCGGAGGTCGGCTCGGAGCTCGTCGCAGCCATCCTCGGCGCCGACCAATCGACCGAGTCGGGCATTGCGACCCAGCGGCGGAAGGTCGCCGAGCTGCGCGATAGGCTCGAGTCGTCAACCTCACCTCGAGCGGCGACGCTCGCCGACCTCGTCGACCACCTGGTGCGGAAGAGCGTCTGGATCATCGGTGGCGATGGGTGGGCTTACGACATCGGCTACGGAGGCCTCGACCACGTCCTGGCCTCGGGCCGGAACGTAAAGATCGTCGTCCTCGACACCGAGGTCTACTCGAACACCGGTGGCCAGGCCTCCAAGTCGACGCCGCGGGCCGCCATCGCCAAGTTCGCCGCGGCCGGCAAGCGGACCGCTAAGAAAGACCTCGGGTTGATCGCGAGCACCTACGGCAATGTCTACGTGGCGCAAATCGCAATGGGCGCCGACAACGCTCAGACCGTGAAGGCGTTCGCCGAGGCGGAGGCGCACGACGGCCCGTCGCTGATCATCGCCTACTCGACGTGCATCGCCCACGGCATCGAGATGTCCACGGGCATGTCGCACATGAAGGAAGCGGTGGACAGCGGGTACTGGCCGCTGTACCGCTTCGACCCTTCGCGCGGGAGCACAGGTGAGCACCCGTTCCTGCTCGACTCGCGAACGCCGTCCATCCCGCTGCGGGACTTCGCCGCGAAAGAAGGCAGGTATTCGCTGCTCGCCCGCTCCAAGCCGGAGCTCTCCGAGCGTCTGATGAAGTTGGCGCAAGACGACGTGACCGAGCGATGGCATCTGTACGAGCAGATGGCCGGCGTCGAGCGGCACGCGCCGGACGACGCGATCGCGAAGAGCGCGGACCCGAACGAGAAGGTCGGACCTGTCGAGGAGGACTTGTGATGACTGCGGACTTGCGGACCACCTACATGGGCTTGAAACTGGCCAATCCGCTCGTCGCTGCGGCCTCCCCGCTGTCCGGCACGCTCGATGGGCTGCTCGCTCTGGAAGCGGCCGGCGCGTCGGCGGTCGTTCTCCAGTCGCTGTTCGAAGAGCAGATCAAGCACCACGAGCTGAAGATCGATTCCATCCTGGACTCGTTCACCGACAGCTTCGCGGAAGCGCGCGACTTCTTTCCGGCCCTCGACGGATACAACACGGGTCCGGAGTCGTACCTCCATCTCGTGGAGCAGGCCAAGGAAGCGCTGTCAATCCCCGTCATCGCGAGCCTGAACGGGGTTTCACGCGGAGGATGGACCCGGTACGCGCGCCTGATCGAGGAGGCGGGAGCCGATGCGCTCGAGCTCAACATCTACTTCATCCCCGCGGATGCCAGAATCACCTCAGCCGAGGTCGAGGCGCGCTACGTCGACCTGGTGTTCGACGTTGCAGGCTCGATTTCCATCCCGCTCGCCGTCAAGATCGGTCCCTACTTCTCATCGATGGCCAATGTGGCGATGCGCCTTGCGGCGGCAGGGGCTCAGGGGTTGGTGCTTTTCAATCGCTTCCTGTACCCCGATATCTCGCTTCAGCGCATGAAGGTCGTGCCCACGCTTCACCTGAGCTCATCGGAGGAGGCGTTGATGCCGTTGCGATGGATCGCGATCCTCAGCGGGCAGCTGTCGATCTCGCTTGCCGCAAGCAGCGGGATTCATTCCGCCCAGGACGTGGTCAAGCTGCTGCTCGCAGGGGCGGACGTGACGATGATGGCGTCGGCGCTCCTCCGGCGCGGTCCCAACCACCTCAAGCAGATGATCTCCGGGCTGAGCGCCTGGCTGGATGAGCACGAGTACGTGTCGGTGAACGAGATGAAGGGCAGCATGAGCCAGTCAGCCTCACCAGACCCCGGCGCATTCGAACGGGCCAACTACATGCGCAGCCTCGTCGA
>JBGOTG010000068.1:0-10858 GCA_041476405.1 Candidatus Dormibacteraceae bacterium
GAATGAGATCTTCTGGGCGACCAGCTGGTCGTGGACCATGTTGGTCACGAAGTTCCCCTCGAAGAAGAGGAAACCTGAAGCCCCTCCCAGGATAAGGACCAGCATCGCCTGAAGGGAGACGATCCGCCACCGAATTGCCTGGTACATGCAACGTTCTCCTCGGATTCGCCCGTCCCGATTCGAGCGGGTGAGCGCCGGCGCTCACGAACGCCGCGGGGGTGCTGCCCGTTGGTCATCCACCCCGTTCGGCCACGATCGGTCAGCGGTCATAACAAAGTCAGCAACTTTGATATTGGCGCACCCCCCGCCGCCAGGGCTAGGCTTTGAACATGGGCCTCATCTCGAGCCACGTCGATAAGGCGCGCACCACCCTCTCCGGCAGGCAGGATCCGCCGGCGCAAAGTCAGATCGCCGTCGTGCGTCAGCGCGTCCCAAAGGAGGTCGTGAGATTCGTGACCGTGGTGGTGGTGGTCGCTTCGCTCATCGGAATAGGAGGCTTCGTCGTCCTCTCCCAGGAGACAACAGCGGAGGCGCAGCGGAGCGCCGAGGAGATCGCCAGGGTCCAGGGCCTCGGGGTCGTGCAGCCGCTGCTCACGGATCAACTTCTGCAGGGGGACCCCGCGTCGCTCGCCGCGATCGACGGGGTTGTGCGCAGTCGCGTGCTCGACGCTCGCACGGTTCGCGTGAAGATTTGGGACGCGTCGGGGCGGATCGTCTACTCGGACGAGAGTCGCCTGACCGGGCTCACCTTTCCGTTGGGGGCGAGCGAGCTCGCGGCCCTTCAATCGGACCAGGTGGATTCCTCCGTCAGCGACCTGTCGCAGCCCGAGAACAGCTACGAGCGAGCCTTTGGGCAGCTGCTGGAGGTTTATCTGCCACTACAGACACCGTCAGGCACTCGAGTCCTCTTCGAAACCTACCAGGAGTTCGCATCGGTCGAGGCCCAACAGAGCCGGATGATGCTGGAGTTCGGTCCCGTCCTCGTCGTCGGCCTGCTGTTGCTGCTGGTCCTTGAGGTCCCCCTCGCGTGGTCGATGGCGAGGCGGCTGGAGGTGGCAGGTGTCGAGCGAGAAGCGCTGCTCACGCGGGCGGTGGAGGCCTCCGAGACCGAGAGGCGGAAGATCGCGAGCGACCTTCACGACGGCGTCGTGCAAAGGTTGGTGGGGACTGGCATGTCCCTCGGGGCTGCGTCGCGTAAGGTCGAGCAGAAAGGCACGGGCGACACCGATCCGTCGGTAGCCAAGGCGCTGAAGCAGGGCGCCCTCGAGCTCCGCGAAGCGGTGCGTGAGCTACGGACCCTGATCGTCAAGATTGCACCCACGGGGCTGAGCGGCGAGACGTTGGCCGACGCGCTCACTGATCTTGTCGAGCCGATGCGCGCGGCCGGAATCGAGGCCGACGTTCGGTTCGACGAGAGCAGGCTCGACCCCCGAGAAGCCAAGCTCATGTTTCGCGTCGCCCAGGAGGCTCTTCGCAACGTGACGCGCCACTCGGGAGCCAAACACGTGACTGTCGAGGTGGCGACCCAGGGGAGAGAGCGCACCCTCACTGTCTCTGACGACGGGCGGGGCTTCGATCCCGACGCGCTTGCGGACCGCCAGCGGCAGGGTCACATGGGCCTGACCTTGCTGAAGAGCCTGGCTGAAGACGGCGGCGCCCGGCTCCGCGTGGTTTCGTCGCCTGGAGGTGGAAGCCGCGTCGAGATGACCCTGCCATGAATTCCCCGCCCCCAGCCCGCATTCGTGTGATGGTGGTGGATGACCACGCAATCGTCCGCCAGGGCATCGCGGATGTGCTTGCGTCCGACGACGACATCGAGATCGTGGCGGTGGCGAATGGCGGCGAGGACGCGATCAGCCTGGCGGCCCAATGGAATCCCGATGTGGTCCTGATGGATCTTTCCATGCCAGGTATCGATGGCGTCGAGGCGACCAGACGAACCATCGGGATATCGCCTGCAACAAGAGTCGTGATGCTGACCTCGTTCGCCGAACCCGAGCACGTAAACGCTGCCCTGGATGCCGGCGCTGTGGGCTACGTCCTCAAGGACGCCGATGCCGACGAGATAGTTCGAGCCGTGAAGGCGGCGAGCCGAGGCGAGGCTCCATTCTCACCTCGCGCAGCCGGAGCCCTGCTTGCGCGGCGAGCACAGCATCGTTCCGCCGAGGAGCTCACGCCTCGCGAGCGAGAGGTTCTCGACCTGGTCGGCCAGGGCCTTGCCAACAAACAGATCGCCCGACGGCTGGCAATCAAGGAGAAGACGGTCAAGGCGCACCTGTCAAATGTTTTTCAGCGAATCGGCGTGTCAGACCGAACTTCGGCCGCTCTGTGGGCGGCGAAGCACCTGCACTGACATGGAGGTCCTAGGACCATCGTCCAGGACTCACCCGGAGACCTTCCGTTCAACGATGTAGTCAACAAAAAAAAGGCGGACGTTGGAGCCGCCGGTTGGAGGACTACTCGATGAAAACGATGCGCAATTGGTTCGGCAGGGTCGGCTTTACGGCGGTGGGCGTGGGCGTGGGGGTCATCCTCGCGGCCGGCAGCGGCTTCGCGGCTGTTCAACTCTCGCGCAACTCGGCCAGCGATCACTCGATTGACGCGGTCCAGGCGACTTCGTCACACGTCGGATCGGTCGACAAAGAGAAGTCGGCGGTCAGCGGCGCGGACGACCGGGCAGGCGTGGATGACCGATCGGGCACCTCAGGGACCGACGACCGGGCAGGCGTGGATGACCGATCGGGCACCTCAGGGACCGACGACCAGCCAGGCGCCGTCGAGCCCGAGCCCGAGCCGAACGACGACAAGAGCACGAAGACCGCGCCGACCACCAGCAACAGCGGTCGATCCGGTGTCGACGACAACTCGGCACACCGGTCGCCGGAGCCCGGCGACGACCGCGGACACGGCGGCAACCACTAGCCGGCCGAACGGCGCCAAGCCTCAGTCTCCTCGCGAGGGGCTGGGGCTTTCGCCATGCCCAGTCTCACCGAGGTTCCAGAACCACGTCCTCGAGCATCAGGGCCAGTCGTGGGCAAGTCGCGACGGCGCGCTCGGCGAGATGCTCCGCCCTGTCGTCGTCGATGGGGTCCGAGCTCACGATCGGAAAGCCCCAGTCGTCCAGGGAGATCAGCTCCGGCACTATCTCCGCACAGTAGCCGTAGCCATCGCACGCCACCGGGTTCAGGCGGAGTCGGCGCCGAATGTCGTCGCTCACCGCCAGCCCTGCCCCGGCGCCGGTGGCCGTGGGAAGCCGGCTACATCCGCACCCCGACACCGCTGCCCTGAGACGTGCAGCCGGAGGTGATCGCCGAAGACGGTGAGCGCGCTGGACAGCATCCCGACGGCGCCGTCGGGGTGGTGGCAAGCACCCCGTCCCCGCACCATGTCCACCCACCTCCGGACCCGATCCAGATCGCCCGGATCCGGCCGGGAGGCCGCTATCCGCTCCATCGCCTCGGCGATAGCGACGAGGCCATTGACGCAGGGCCCGCACTGGCCCGCCGTCTCGGCGGCCAGGTAACTGAAGATGCGGGCGGCTTCCACGACCCCGCAGGCATCCTCCGGCAGCACCGCCAGCACCCCACAGCCCAGGGAAGCGCCGTGCGCCGAGCGCAATCCATCCAGGTCAAGTGGCAAGTCCGCAAGCAAGGCGGGCGACAGCCATGTTCCGAAGTACCCACCGAGCAGCGCACCGCCGGCCCGCGACACGGTTCCGCCTGCCGCTTCGAGGACGCCACCCAACCGCGCGCTGAGGTCAGCCTCGTAGACGCCCGGATGCTTGACATTCCCGGACAGGGTCATGAGCGTGCTGCCCGGGGACGTCTCGGTGCCCAGCTTCCGGAACCAGTCGCTCCCATATCGGCCGATCATCCCGACGTGGGCGAGAGTCTCGGCATTCTGGATGAGCGTCGGGTGGTCGTTGACACCCTTCTCGGCCGTCCGCTGGAGGCTGAACCTGGGCTTGGCGGATCCACCTGAGACGCGGTTGACCACCGCCGAGGACTCGCCGGCGATGTATCGATGCGCGGTCCTGACGATGCGGATCGGCGGCTCAGACAGTCCTGCCCGAGCGCGCTCGTGCATCGCGTGCTGTACAGCGCGCTCGGCCGTCTTGGCGCCTCGAGACATGTAAAGCACGATGTCGTCCGCGCCGAGGGTGTCGGCGGCAAAGGCGGCCCCGTCGAGCACCAGGTGAGGCCGCAGCGAGATCAGGGTGCGGTCCTTCTCACTCAGGGGTTCGCCCTCGGAGGCGTTGATCACGACGACCGCGTTTCCATGCGAGCATGCCGCGACTGCGGACCACTTGCGCGAGGTTGGGAACCAGGCCCCTCCCCGGCCGCGCAGACCGCTGTGCGTGAGGACGTCGAGCAGCCACCTTCCTCCGGCCGGGCGGGCCCCCAAGCGCCTCTGGTGGTCGCCGATCGCCTCGTACCCGGCCGCCGGACCCGGCCCTGCCATGAGCCGCGTGCCGACTGCCGGGCGACGCCTCGGCAGCGCGATGATCCGCGCCGGTTCGGCGTTCAGTTAAGCGGACCTGAAGTCATGAGCTGTCCCGTGATCTGGCCACCCAGCTTCAGGACCGAGCTTGGGCCGTATATGTCGATCGTCAGGCGCGTGGCGCCGCACACGGCGTACAGGGTGGTGCCGGCTGTCGCAGGCACAGTACAGATGACACGGCCGTCCCTGGAAATCGCCATGACCGGCAGCGTCTCGTTGCTGGCGGGGGAGCGGATCGCGATGGTGAGCCCGGTGTCGACCATGTCCCGCATGGAGATTTGAAACTTGCCGGTGCGGTCGCGCACTATGACGCCGGCGAGGGAATCGCTGAAGCCCTCCGGGCCTGGATGCACTGGACCAGGTTTGGCCGCCACAGTCTTGAACACCGGAGTACCGGCTTTAGCCGCCCAACCGGGCTGGAACGGTCCCGCAAAAGCCCAACCCCCCGTGACGATGAGGAAGCCCGCCGCCACTACCGCGGCAGCGACTCGAATCGGCAGCGTCCCCAATCGGCCCTGGCCCAGGCGGAGGGCTAGCGCGAAGATCACGGCCACGACGCACGCGCCGACGACCGCGATCAGCCAGGGGGCGCGGCTGTCGCTGCCGGTTCCGAGGCCATGGACCACGGCAAGCGGCCACGAGCCGTAGGCCGTCCAGTGGATCAGCCGCCAGACGAGAGGGCCTACGCGGTCCCGCAGCAGGCTGCTGGCCGCGACCCCGACGAGAATCCACATGGCAGTAACTCCGAGGCCGAGCCAGATAGGCCTGTAGGCGGCTCCCAACGGGATGATCACGTCGCGCACGCTGATGTGGGCGAATGGGTCGAGCACTGTGGTGACGATGTGCGCACCCAGCAGGAACATCGCCAGGAGGCCCAGGTTGCGATGCAGGTCGGCCGCGACGAAGCTCGGCGTGCTCTCGCCGATCCACCGCGTCGCCGTCACGATGCCGAGGACCACCACTCCGGTCAGCACGATCAAGGTGGCGGTGCCGAGCCCCCGGGTTGCATACCAGAACCAGCTCGGGGAGTCGGTGGCTGCGGCCGCCGCCGCTAGCAGCTGTGCGGTCATGCCTACCATGCGCTCCATCCGCCGGCGAAGCTGACCCGGCCGCTGTAGTCAACGAGGCGCGCCGGAAGCCTCAGATCGTTGAGCCAGGAGGGCGCGCCGTCGCCCATGATCAACGCCGCGGTGGCCGCCGCGTTGGCCTCCACGCAGGTTGCCGCGGCCACCGAGACCATCGCCCACGGGGTGATCACCGGCAGGCCAGTCGAGGGGTCGATGATGTGGTGGAGCTCGACCCCGCCGCGCTGCCAGCGGCGTGACGTAGTGCCCGAGGTGGCTAGCCCGCCGTCGAAGATGACGATGTCCTGCCACTGGTCGGACTCTTCGTCAGCCGACACCCGGACCGGCCAGCCGCCATCCGGCGCCGGCCCTGAGACCGCGAGGTCGCCCCCGCAGCAGACCGCCACCGACACGCCGAGGCTGTTGGCGGCGATCGACGCGCACCGGTCGGCGGCCCACGCCTTGCCGCTGGCGCCGAGATCGAGACCGACGTCTTCCGGGAGATTCATCGTGTGGGCCACCGGGTCGTAGGCCAGCGCCTGCCATCCGATAACGCGACGCACGCGGAGCTGAAGCGCCGGGCCTTCCGACGGCAGGTCGCGAAACGTAACCGTGTAGCCGACGTCCTCGACGCACTTGCCGACTGTGAGGTCGACGAGGCCCCCGGTCATCTGCGCCGAGCCCAGCGCCGCCACTATCGCCTCCTCCAGCAGCGGAGACAGCGGGATGTCGCCTTGGCCGCTTCGGTTGTTGAGCCGGGTAAGCTCCGAGTCAGATCGAAAGCGGCTGCAGGCCGCGTCGATCTCCTTGATCTCCGCCTGCACGATGGCCATCGCCGCCGGCAGCGCGGCCGCGTCGTCGACCATGACCGTGTTGTTGGTGCCCAGCGCGTTGAACGAGCCAAAGGTCAGCACGGCTTGGAAGGCGTGGAATGGCATGGCGGTGGGGGCGGCGGAGGGGGCGGCTGACCCGGGGCCTGCACGGGGGGTCGCGGCCCTGAGCCGGCGGGATAGTACGCTCCGCCGCCCTGATAAGGGTGGTGGACCACTTTCTGGATCACTCGCGGTGCCTTCTGAACCGGAGCCGCGGCGACCGGGATCTCCGGCGGGGTGGCCGCGGTCGGTGCTGCAGACTTGCCAGAGAAGTAGGCCTCGGCGAGGTCCGAGAACCCCCAGCTCAGGCCGAGAGCGCCTACCACGCCTCCGAACGTGGCCAGGCGGACGATCAGGATCGCCCTGTCGCGGGTCGCCTGCTCTGAGCTTTTTTCCATCATGCCTGACTCAGTCGTCGCCCCCGCCGCCGTCGTCGTGAGGCGTCGGCGATGGGCTCGGCCTGTCGTCAGGGGTGGGCTTGGCCGACGGATGGGGCCTCGAGGCCGGCGACGAAGGCCTTGCCGCCGGTGGGTCATAGACGTTGATCACCTTGTGCACGGGCGGCACCGACGGAAAGACGCTCCGGGCCTCGATCGGCTGGGGAGCGTTGCTCGCGGCGCCGACGTCGGTCACCAGGGTTTGGACGTTGACCAGGAGCGTGGTGCCGATCAAGGCGGCGACCCCCGATCCGGCCCCTGCGCCCAGCGTGAGCAGGGTGAACAGCCAGGCTCGATGCCGTGTCGGCTCCTTCCGCCTCGAGCCGGCTCCCTTTCCTCCACCAAAGGCAACTTTGCGAATGATCATCTGGATCTCCTTTCAACCGTGGTTTGATCCGCCGGCGGGACGCACAGTGGAACTCCCCAAGCGCCACACGCAAGAGCCCTCTCCCTTCTGAAAACGTGAACTCGAGAGCGAACTTGCTGAAGCGCCGGGCGGCCGCCAGTACACGAGATGAGGTAAGCCATGCTTGTTTAGACGCGCAGCCCGCCGCATATCGGCAGGCGCCGCCGTCCCAGGTTCAGCTGACGATCGACAGGACGAGGAGAGCCTGGCCCGTGTGGTACAGGACGATGTTCACGATTCGACCCCACGAAACCGGCCTGACGAAGCGATTCCACGCGAGAACCGCATCGGAGAAGAAGAACAGCAGGGCGCCGGCCAGCGCGACGGGGGATCCGGTGCCCCCGGCGCTGGCGACCATCACGACGATCACCGCCACGTACGCCAGGACCGGCGCCACCAGCGAGGGACGCGCCCTGTGAAGGGCCCGATAGATGCTCGGCAGCACGATGGCGGCCGAAGCCAGGGCGATGATCAAAGCGGCCACCAGGAGGCCGGCACTCAGGCTTCGGGCGCGAAAGCCGCCGATGTATGCGATGTGCTCGGTCAGAGCCGCCACGAGCCCCATCACGAACATGTCACGCGGCAGCATCAGGAACACGTCGCTCAGGAGACCGAGCGCCAGAGCCGCGACGAAAAAGGCTCGTTCAACCGGGCTGATCGGGTGCATGGCGACCGCCGTCGCGATCAGACCGACCATTACAGCCGGCTTGGCGGCGTACTCGACACGCCTCAGCGACCTCCCCACAGCCACCCAGTCGGCGGCGGCGATCAAGGCTGTGATTGCGAGCAGAGCCCAGGCGATCGGCGTCAACGGGTCTTCTTTATAGCCTCTTGATTGTTAGAGTCACTCTATTTATAGTGTGACTCAACAAAGGTCTGGGTGGTGGTCGAGATGAATCGAATGGTGACCGGAATGGAGACGGAAAGGCTGCGGGGACGATGGCTGGGCCTGGCCGCGCTGACGATGAGCGGCCTCGTGCTGGGGCTCGACATCACGATCCTGATCACGGCCCTGCCAACCCTGTCGGCCAAGCTGAGCGCCACCACCGACCAGCTCCAATGGATGTCGGCCGCCTACACGCTCGCCCTGGCCGGCTTCATGCTGCCCGCCGGGGTCCTCGGGGACCGCTGGGGCCGAAAGCGGCTGCTCCTGGTGGGCCTGGTCACATTCGGGATCTCGTCGGTGATCGCAAGCCAGATGACCTCGGCGAACGGATTGATCGCCATGCGCGTGATCATGGGCGCCGGCGGCGCGATCGTGCTGCCGCTCATGCAGTCGATGCTGCCGTCGATGTTTCGACAGGACGAGCGGCAGCGAGCGATCGGTCTGGCTGGTGCGGGCACTTTCATCGGCCTGCCGCTCGGTCCGCTGATTGCCGGCTGGTTGCTGACGCACTACGCGTGGGGCTCGATCTTCCTGATCAACGCGCCTGTCGTCATCATCGCGCTGGTCGGCGTCTGGTTCTTCGTGCCGGAGAGCAAGGACCCACGCGCCAGGGGCCTCGACTGGATCGGCGCGATTCTCGAGGTCGCGGGCGTCACCGGGCTCGTCTACGGGATCATCGAGGAGCCTGTTCATGGGTGGAGCGACATCGGAGTCGCGGGCCCGATCGCGGGCGGCGCGCTGCTCATCGTCGCCTTCGTCGTCTGGCAGCTTCGCAATCGCGCCCCGCTCGTCGACCTCAACCTCTTCAAGAACCGGCGATTCGCCTGGGCGACCGTCGCCTTCGCAGTGGTCGGGTTCGCGATGACAGGCGTCCTGTTCGTGCTCTCTCCTTTCCTGCAGGTCGTCCAGGGCAACGACGCGCAGGGAACAGGGCTTCGCCTGCTCCCGATGATCGCGACGATGATGGTCGGCGCCGTGAGCAGCGACTGGCTTGCCAAGCGCCTCGGCGCGAAGGTCATGGTCACGACAGGTCTGCTCGGCAGTGCGGCTGGAATGGCGATTCTTTCCCGCGCCGGAGTCGACAGCGGCTACGGCATCGTCGCCCTGGCGCTCGCCGTCATCGGCCTGAGCATCGCGCTGGCGATGGTGCCGTCCCTCGACGCGATCCTTGGCGCATTGCCGGCAGGCGAGACCGGCGCGGGAAGCGCGCTGACCCGGACGCTGCAGAACGTCGGCTCCTCGTTCGGGGTCGCCATCATGGGCAGCATCCTCAACGGCGCCTACCAGGCGAGCCTGAAGAGCCACTTCGGGAGCCTTCCCGCGCAGCTGCAGCCGGCCGCCGAGAGCGGCGTCGCCGTGGCCGCTGCGGTGGCACAGCGTCTACCCGCGTCGTTGGGCGGCCCGCTGCTGCGCGCGGCCGAGGAGGCTTACTCTCAAGGCATGTCAGAGGTGCTGATAGTCACCGCCGGGCTGACGGTTGCCGGCGCGATCCTGATCGCCCTGTTCTTGCCCGCACGCGCGGCGACCGAAATCGACGACGAAACGGCGAACCTCCTGAGTGCGCAAGTCGGGGTCGCCTCTTGAGCTCACCGGACGACCCCGCATCGCCCAGCGCTCCAGTGGCCCTCCGTCCCCTCGGGCTGCGGGAGCGCAAGAAAATGAAGACCAAGGAAACGATCCAGCGCGAGGCCATGCGCCTGTTCCAAGAGTCGGGCTACGACGAGACCACGATCGAGGCGATCGCCGACGCGGCGGAAATCTCTCCGAGCACGTTCTTCAACTACTTCCCCACGAAGGAAGACGTCGTGCTATTCGACAGGTACGACCCGGTTATGGTGGCGGTCTTGCTCGCCGGCCCGCCCGGCGAGCCTGTGAGCGCGACGATCACGCGGGCGCTCGACGGTCTCGCCCCCCTCATCGCACGCGACGGCCCGATCGTCCTGGCGCGGGCCAAGCTGGGACTCGAGGTGCCGGCGCTGCGGGCGCGCTTCTGGGAGGAGATGGAGAAGGCGCAGGCGCTATTGGGAGGCGTCATCGCCAAGCGCACCGGGCGCGAGGCGACCGACTTCGAGGTCCGTGTGCTGGCGATGATGCTCGTCACCGCCGCCTTCGAGGCCATGCTGGAATGGGTTCGCGCCGGCGGAAAGGGAAACATGTTCGAGGTGGTCAAAGAGGCGCTGGCGCTGAGTGGCGTGCTCGACCGGCTGGATGCGCTCGAAAGCACCGCGCCTAAGCCGGCCTGACGCCGGCGTGAACGTCAGGTCACCGAGGTGCACGTGGAGACGGGGTGCAACCCCGCCGCCGACCCACCGCCGCACGCCCATGCGCGGCCTTCGAACAGCGCAAGCTGGAAGCCGTGCCTGGGCACGAGCATCGGCACGCGCGCCGTCCACCGTCCCGTGCTCGACAGGCGGGCCATCTGAGCAACGATCTTCGACTCCTGCGCATCCTCTCCTCCCATGACGATCACCGTGCCGTCGTCGAGCGTCGCCGCGCCCGCCCCGCTCGTGGCGCTGGGCAGGTCTGCGATGCGAGTCCACCTCCCACTCGTCTGGTCGAAACAATCGACGCGCCTGGTGTTGGGCGTCCGGCCGCCGGCGACGCACACCTTCGTGCCGAGGGCAAAGCCGGCCACGTGGTTCCGCGGAACCGGGAGCGAAGTGATGTCGCTCCACCTGCGTGACTGCGGGTCA
>JBGOTG010000069.1:0-10765 GCA_041476405.1 Candidatus Dormibacteraceae bacterium
AACCCTTGATCAGCGAGCAGTGGTGGCTGCGCATGGAGGTCATGCGCGACAAGGCGTTAGAGGCGTCGGCCGCCGGCAAGGTGCGGTGGCATCCCGAGCGCTACGAGCGCACGTACCTCGACTGGTTGCGCGGGTTGCGCGACTGGAACGTGGGGCGCCAGCTCTGGCTCGGGCACCGCGTCCCCGTGTATCACTGCGACAACGGACACCAGGTGGTGGCAGTGACGCGTCCTCGCGAATGCACGGAGTGCGGCAGCATTGAGCTGACGCAGGACCCCGATGTGCTTGACACCTGGTTCTCGTCCGCACTGTGGCCTTTCGCCACCCTTGGCTGGCCGGATGAAACGGGAGACCTCGAGGCCTTCTATCCCACCAGCATGAACAGCACGGCCAGAGAGATCATCAACCTCTGGGTCAGCCGGATGATCATGACGGGCCTCGAGTTCATGGGCGAGGTCCCGTTCGCCGACGTCGCTATCCACTGCCAGGTGCAAGCAGCGGACGGGCGGCGGATGTCGAAGTCGCTGGGCACCGGGGTCGACCCTCGAAAGCTCATCGACGAGTACGGCACCGACGCTGTTCGCGCGTGGGCCGCATCGGTGGCGATGTCGAGCCAGGACGTTCGCTTCGACGAGAGCCGAGTTGAGGGCTACCGCCGCTTCTGCAACAAGCTCTGGAACGCGACCCGACTGGTGCTCGCCTCTCCGGGAACGCCGGCGGCCGAGTCACCGGGAAGTCTCGAGGTCCACGAGCACCTCGAAGACCGGTGGGTGATGTCGCGCCTGTCTAACGCGTGCGCGGCGGTGACCGCGGGCATCGAGGACTTCAAGTTCCAGGATTCCATGGCCGCGGCATACGAGTTCGCGTGGAACGAGTTCTGCGACTGGTATCTCGAGGCGGCCAAGCAGCGCTTGCGCGATGGCGATGCGGCAGCACAGGACGTCGCCTATTTCTGCCTCGACCAGCTCTTGCGAATGCTTCATCCTTTCATGCCGTTCGTGACCGAGGAGCTCTGGTCGCGTACCCCCGGCCATGCCGATTTCCTGATGCGCGCACCCTGGCCCGCCTATCAATTCGTCGACACCGCGGCCGAAGAGGCTTTCGGCCAGGTGATGCGCATCGTCGAAGAGGTCCGCGGCCACCGCCAGGCGGCCGGCGCTCCGCCTCGTGGGGGCAAGCTCTTCCTGGAATCCTCCATCGATCGGACCGCGGCGGCGCTGGCGGCGAGATTGGCATGGGTCGAGCTCGCGGACGACATGGACGAGGGCACGCCCCTTGGCGCGGCCCCGGGTCGGGTCAGCTTTCCGCAGGGCGCCGGCGACGGCAGGCGGCAGGCGGAGCTACGACGTGTGAAGTCCGATCTCGAGAAGACGGAGGCGACGCTGGCCAACCCGGAGTTCCGCGCCAACGCCCCGTTCGACATCGTGCGGAGGTTGGAGGAGCGCGCCGGTGAGCTGCGCGCAGCTATCGAACGACTGAGCGTGTGATCAACGCCTGATGCCGTCCATCGCGCTCCTGGCCCCGGTCGCCCTTCCCCTCACGGCCGGCGGCCTGACGGCAGCCCTCGGCCTCGCGGGGTTGAGGCCGGGCCGCGCCCTGGTCGGTGCCGGGGCATGGGGGGCCGTGGCCGCCCTGTTCGTGCTGTGGCTCCCGGTCCGCTCGAGCCAGGAGCTGAACCTGGGCCCGCTGGGCTTCGGCGCCGGGTTCGACCTTCGGCTCGACGGAGTCGCCTTCGCGTTCGGCCTGGTGATACTCGTTCCCGCCGCCATCCTGCTCACTCTTCAACCGCGCAGCTGGCAGGAGGGCACCGTCGCGGCACTGGGCGCGGGGGCCGCGATCCTGGCTGTCGAGTCCGGAGGCGTGCTGCTGACCGCCCTCGCCGGCGGCACCGCCGCGACGCTGGCCGTGATCCAGCTGGACATCGAGGACATTCGGGCTCCACGCCCGCCATGGGGAGTCATGCTCGCGGCGTGGCTGGCCCTCAGCTGGGCCGGCGCCATCCTGCAGGTGGTCGGCGGGACCGAGGTGTATGCGGCCGTTCCAGTGTCCGCGCTCACCGTGCCGGTCTTCTCGCTCCTCGCCGTAGCAGCGCTCATGGCGTCAGGGCTCTTTCCGTGGCGCGGGTGGGCCGCCCAGCTCTGGAGGCGGCCCTCGCTGAGGGCGGCGGGGATGGCGGTCGCGACGCTGTACCCGCTGGGGTTCTACCTGCTCGTGCGCGCCTACGAAATGGGCGACGGCAGGTACCCGCAGCCCGTGCTCGGGGTGGTGCTGGCCTGGCTGGGAGTGCTGGTCGCCCTGGGCGTCGCCCTCCGCGCCCAGGCCGCGGCGACCAGGCGCGAATACCTTGGCGAGGTCATTCCCGGACTCGGCGGATTCGCCCTCATGGCGATCGCCCTCGGGACCGCCGTGGGTCTCGTGGCCGGCCTGGTCATGCTCGCCACGGTGGGGGTGCTGGCGGCCTGCTTGCCGCTGCTGCCCGACCGGGCTGGGCCGGCGTCGCTCCTGACGCTTGCGGCGGGGGCCGGCCTGGCGCCGGGATTGGCGTTCGGGGCGCGGGTCGTCGGCCTCGAGGCGACCTTTGAGGCCGGGGACTTTCTCGGGCTCATCGGCATCGCCGGGGCCGCCGCCTGGGTGCTCTCGATGGTTGCCGCCGCGCGGGCGATCGGCCTGCCGGCAGGTCGGGGACGCCCGGCGAGCGAGACCTTTCCCCGGGTCGCGATGGCCCTGGCCGGCCTGATCCTGGTTGCCGGGCCGGCTCTGCCGCTGATCCTCGCGGTCTTCGCCATCCCGGCCCAGACGGACGTCATGCCGGCCCCGGCGGGCTCATTGGGCGGCGGCCTGGTCTCGGTGGTCACCGTCCAGGCGGAGCTGCCCGCCCTGACGCTGTTCGCCCCGCTGCTGCTGCTCGCGGTCATCGCATACGGAATCGCCGGCACGTCAGGCATCAGGAGCCAGGCGCGTCCACCCCTGTTCCCGATACCCGGAGCTGCCGCGTTCGGGCGACTGCGCGTCGCCGTTCGCAGTGCGACGGTGCCGGATCAGTACCGCTCGATAGTCAACGTGCGCGCGCTCGAGAAGGCGGCCGCCGGCGGTCGGCCGCTGCTGTGGCTCGCCGGGCTCGTGGCGCTCGCATTCGCGGTCAACCGGTGACCGAGGCAGCCGCGTTCGCCGCGTGGCTGGGCGCGGCGGTGATAGTCCTCTCCGATGGTCGCCGGGGGCTCGCCCTCGGGCTCGCCGTGACCACGCTCGCCTTCGCGGTGCTGGCCTGGGTCGTGGGTCGCGACGCGCTCGCCGCAGCCGCTGTGCTGCTTGGTGGGGGGGCGGCCGTGATCCTGCGGCTGCGAGCCGGCGCTGACGTTTGGGGGGTGATGCCTCCCGGCTCGACGCCGCGGTTGGTGCTCTCCATCGCCGGCGGGCTGCTTGCGCTGTGGATCTCGACCACGCTGATGACGGACCCTGGCGCCCAGCTGCGGTTCGCCGCGCTGTCGGTCGTCGGCCTGATGGGGGCCAGGGCCCTCACGGCGACCGAATCAGGCGCAGTGCTGACCGCCCTCGCCGCGCTGGCGCTGGCGGTGGCCGTGGCGGCGGGAATGGCTGACACCGGGCCGGGGCCGGCTCCCTTCGTCGTGGCCGCTCTCATCGCGGCCGGAGTCTCTGCAATACGCATCATTGAACCGAATGGAGCCTGAGCTCGCGATCGGGCTCCCGGCCGCGGGATCAGTCTGCGTGGCGGCCCTGAGAGCCCGGCCTCGGGCGGCGATCGCCGCCGGGGCGCTCCTTGGACTGGTCGGCCTGGCGGTGATCGCCGTCTCGGTTCCTGGCCGGCCCTCCAGCCAACTGGGAGTGACCCTCTCTCTGTCTACCGAGAGTCGCTCGCTCCTCATCGCTGCAGCGGTTGCGCTCGCCCTCGTGGTCGCGCTGGCCCCCTTCCTCGTCGAGCGCGCGACCCTGCTGATGTGGGGCTTGGCCGGCCTGGCGGGCATGGCGGTGATCGCGGCCGCGACCAGCATCGAGATGATCATCATGGCGGTGCTCGCGCTGGCCGTGATGCAAGCGGCGTCGGCGGGCCGCCGCTCTTTTGCAACTCGCATCCGCGGCCCGGTGCTGGCGGTCGCGCTGCTCGCTCTGGCCGCGGCTGCCGCACGGAGCGAGGGCCCGTCGATCCTGTCCCGCCTCGCGGCCGTCGGACTCGTCGCGGGCCTGTCCGCCGCGCTCGGCACGCTGCCGTACATCCACCAGTTCGACCCTGACGAGAGAACTGCCACCTCGCCGATCCCGTGGATGGCCTTCCTGGGCCCGGTTCTGGCCCTCGCGGTGCTGACCCGCGCCCGCGACCTGATCCCATCGGAAGGCGGCGCGGTGGGCGCGATGGTGATCGGGCTCGGACTGCTCAACATGGTCTGGGGCAGCGTCGCTTCCTGGCGCACCGAAAACGGCGCTGCGGCCTGGCATTACTCGTTCATGGCGGATTGGGGGCTGGCGCTGTGCGGGTTCGGTCTGGCCATCGCCGACGGCGAGCGCGCCGCGCTCCTCGTGCTCTACGGGATGCTGCTGAGCCGCCTTCCGCTCTACCTGTGGTCGCGCCAATCGCTGCGGGAGAAACGCCCGAACGACAGGCCGATCAACCTGCTTGCCGCGGCCATGCTCGCAGGCTCCGCTCCGTTTGCTGGATTCGCCGCGCGCGTGCTGCTGCTGCGGGCCGCCACCCAGCTCTACTGGCCGCTCGCCATGGTGATCGGTCTCGGGCTGCTGCTCTGGCTGCCTCCGTCGCTGCGCCTTGGGCGCAGCCTCGGCCTGCCGCGTGGCAGGCAGGCGTGGGGAGTCGGCATCGCCCTCGCGATCAACCTGGTCATCGGGCTGTACCCTCAGCCGTTTCTCTCGCTGGCCGGGCTGTGACGCAGATCCTGGCGGCGCTCGCCGCCCACACGCTCGCGTTGATCGCCTACCCGGGGCTATTGGCGATCCTCGTCTTCGGATTCGCGGCCGAAATCGCGTGGGCGCGCGTCGCGCAGGGAGTGTGGATCCTCCCTTCGCGGCTTGGTGGGGGAGGGGTTGGGGTCGGGTCGCTGGGCCGTGAACGGCCCTCGCCGGTGGTGGCAACCGTCGCCCTTCTTTCGATGCTGGTCGCGGTCCAGATGGCCGCACCGTTCAACCCGGTCCCGTCTGCGGAGCGAAACGTCATAGTGGCGGCGGTCGTCCTCGCCTTCACAGTGTGGGCAGAGCTGGCGCTGACTCTGGAGTTCGTGCCCGCGCCGGGACTGCTGCTCGTCGTCCAGCTCTGCTGGTTGCTCGCGGCGTTGGGGCCGGCCGTGCAGCCAGAGAGTCTCCGGCCGCAGGTCCTCGGCAACGTGCTCGTGTCATCCCTGCTTCCCGTCAAGATCGCGAGCGGCTTCCTGTACCTGCTATGCCTGCCGGCCCTGCTCAGGCTCTGGCCGCTGACCCCACCGCGAGACAGGCGCGCGCGACCTCGCTTCGACACGGTGCGTGCCCTGTGCTGGCTGCCGTACTGCGGACTCTTCACGACGCTGTTCTTTCCGCCGTCTGTCGATGACGCGCTCGGCGTCTTGAGATTTTTCGGCATCACCCTCGCGGTTGCGGCGCTGTGCATCGTCGCGGGCTGGCTGATGGCCCGCCGGGGCGCGGACGCTTCTCGCGGCCTGTACCGCCGAGCCGTCGCGCCTTACGCAGTGGTCGTGCTGATCGTCGTCGTGATCACGTCCCTGCTCATGAGGTAGGGAACGCATCGAGCGATGCGGATTGCATGCCCACCACATATCGCGTATGCCTGTGGATAACTCCACCACAAAGTGTATGATCCGCGTCGACCCAACTTTTGACTCACGTTTTCCACGCGCCTTGAACCTGCTCTCATCTCTGTTGGGGCTCTGGTCGGCCGACGTTGGCATCGACCTGGGGACTGCCAACACGCTCATCCACGTGCGCGGCCGCGGAATCGTGCTCAACGAGCCGTCGGTGGTCGCTGTGAGCAAACGCACGGGCCAAGTCCTCAGCGTCGGCACCGACGCGCGACGGATGCTCGGCCGGACACCCGCTGACATCGTCGCGATGCGTCCTCTTCGCAACGGTGTGATCGCGGACTTCGAGCACACCGAGCAGATGATTCGCCATTTCATCGCACGCGCCCTCAACCGCGCGTGGCACGTGAGCCACCCCCGCGTTGTAGTTGGGGTGCCGTCTGGTGTGACCGAGGTCGAGAAGCGAGCGGTGACCGACGCAGCGACGACTGCGGGCGCGCGAGAGGCGCACCTCATCGAGGAACCGATGGCGGCGGCGATCGGCGCAGGACTCCCGATCCAGTCGGCGGCCGGATCGATGATCGTCGACATCGGGGGCGGTACGACAGAGGTCGCGGTCATCTCGCTGGGTGGGGTCGTCGCTGCCACATCCGCGAGGGTTGGCGGCGATGAGATGGACGACGCGATAGTCCAGTACGTGCGCCGGAACATGGGGCTTCTCATCGGCGAGCGCACGGCCGAGGACATCAAGATCGTGATGGGGTCCGCCTTCCCGATTCCCGACGAGCGTTCCTTCCTCGTGCGCGGACGCGACCTCGTGACCGGCCTGCCCAAGACCGTTGAGATGACGACTGCCCACGTTCGTGAAGCGCTCTCGGGCGTGCTGATCGACATCGTGCGCGCTGTGAAATCGACCCTTGACGCGACGCCACCGCAGCTCGTCGACGATATCGTCGAGCGTGGCATCGTCGTCTGTGGCGGGGGATCTCTGCTCGCCGGTCTCGATCAGCTCCTCGCGCACGAGACGCTCATGCCCGTCCGCGTCGCCGAGGACCCGCTCACGTGCGTCGTGCGCGGAACCGGGATCGTCCTCGAGGAGATCGACACGTTGAACCGGGTTCTACTGCGCACGCGCCGCGTGCGCGCTCTTCGGTACTAAGGGGTGCGACCGGAGATGCCGACCGGATCTTCGGCGCTGTGCGGGGCGATGCTGGTGTTGGCCATGGTCACCCAACAGTCGTGGGCGGAAGGCGCACGCGGAGTGGCCAAATCCGCCCTGGCCCCGTTCGAGGAGGGAATGACGCAGGTCGCGGTACGGCTGCCGATCTGACCCGCGAGATTCGGCGCAGCCTGCGGTATTGGTAGAATCGCCTCCGTGCCCAAATCAGATGGTTCGCTGTCGGCTGTCGTCGTCAGCGGCGGAAAGCAGTACCGGGTGGCTCCCGGCGACCAGATCCTGGTCGACCGGCTGGCCGCCGAGCCTGGCTCGTCGTTGAAGCTCGGCCGCGTCCTGCTGCTCCACGACGGCTCCGACATCAAGGTGGGCGCACCAGGAATCGATGGGATGGAGGTCGAGATCAAGGTCCTCGCTCACCGGCGCGGCCCGCGGATCGAAAGCCTCCGCTACAAGTCGAAGAAGAGGGTCCGCGTACACCGGGGTGGCCGCGCGGACCTGACCGCCATCGAAATCCTGTCCATCGGGGGCCTGACCGAGGCGACGGGAACCGAGAGCAAGACCGAGGCCAGACCGGCCGCTAAGACGAAGGCCAAGCGGGCCAAGGCGGCGATCGAAGCCGCGCCTCTCGCCACGGAGGAGTCGGAGAAGATTGAAGTAGAAGTCGAGGCACCGGCGAAGCGAGCGCCGCGTAAGGCCAAGACCACCAAGGAGACCTCGTAATGGCGCACAAGAAAGGCGGTGGCTCATCCCGCAACGGAAGGGACTCCAAGCCGAAGATGCTCGGCGTGAAGATGTATGCGGGCCAGGCCGTGAACGCAGGCACGATCCTCGTCCGCCAGCGCGGAACCCGGATCACGCCCGGCACCGGCGTCGGCCTGGGGCGGGACCACACTCTCTTCGCGCTGGCCCCAGGCCTTGTTCAATACGAGCGAGTGGGCAAGGACGGCCGGCGGGTCAACATCGTCGCCGAATAGCGGACGCTCCCGCACCTTCGTCGATTCCGCGCGCATAACAGTGCGCGCAGGGCAAGGAGGCCGCGGCTCGGCCTCGTTCCGCCGCGAACCGTTCACTCCGCGCGGCGGCCCTGACGGCGGAGATGGCGGCCGCGGCGGGTCGGTCCTGATGAAGGCCAGCACGAGCGTGTCGGACCTGTCGCTCTACAAGCAGAAGCTGCGCTGGCAGGCGGCGCCAGGCGCTAACGGAGCGGGCGGTCGGAAGACCGGACGCAATGGCACACACATCACCCTCGAGGTCCCCGTCGGCACAGTGGCGCTCGACCCCGATGGCGCGGTGATCGCCGACCTCGATCATCCGGGCTCCAACGCGGTGATCGCGAAGGGGGGGAGTGGAGGGCGCGGCAACGTCCACTTCAAGAGCTCGACGCGCCACGCTCCCGACTACGCCGAGCCGGGGCTCAAGGGCGAGGAGCTCGTGGTCACCCTGGACCTCAAGCTGATCGCCGAAGTGGGCCTCGTGGGCAAACCGAACGCCGGCAAGTCATCGCTGCTGAGCTCGCTCACCGCGGCGCGCCCGAAGGTCGCCGCCTATCCATTCACCACGCTCAACCCGCAGCTGGGGGTGGCCGAGTCGCGCGCCGGCAGAATCGTGATGGCGGACATACCGGGCCTCATAGAGGGCGCCTCGCGCGGAGTCGGCCTGGGCCTTCGGTTCCTGCGCCACGTTGAGCGCACGAAGATCCTGGTTTACGTCATCGACGGCACGGCGCCAGACCCCTGGAAGGACCTCGCCACAGTCAAGGGCGAGGTCGAGCAGTTCTCCGCCGACCTCGCAACCCGACCCTATGTCGTCGCCGTCAACAAGGTCGACCTGGAGCCCGCTCGCAGGCTCCGTTCTCGGTCGCGCAGAAAAGGAGTGCAGTTCGTGTCTGCTCTTTCGGGCGAGGGCCTGCCCGAGCTGATGGACGCGATAGTCACGGCGCTGGCGGGCGCGCCGGAACCTCGGCCGCAGGGCCCGGCGCGCATCGTCAGGCTTCCCACCGCCGCACAGCGCTCCGAGTTGGCCGTCGAACGCCTGGCCTGGGGCTTCGTGGTGCGCGGGGACCGGGTCGAGCGGCTGGTCGCGCGGACCGACCTCGAGTCGTCGGGCGGCCTCGCGCGGTTCCAGACCGAGCTCGACAAGCTGGGCGTCAACGCGGCTCTCGAGGCGGCGGGCGTCCAACCCGGCGACACGGTTCGCGTCTCCGAGGTCGAGTTCGAGTACCAGCCGTGAGCACGAGTCGCGCCGCCCGGATCGGCGTCCTTGGAGGAACTTTTGACCCCATCCATGCAGGTCACCTCGCGGCAGCACGCGTAGCAGCGAAGTGTGCGCGACTGGACCAGGTCATCTTGGTCCCGGCTGCCCGGCCGCCCCACCGCCCGCCGGCGATCGCAGCGCCCCATCAACGGCTGGAGATGTGCATGCTTGCGTTAACGCGTGATCCGCATCTTGCGGTGTCCGACCTCGAGCTCAATCGAAGCGGGCTGTCGTACACAGTGGACACTCTGGCCGAGCTGCAGCGGCTTCAGCCGGGCGACGAGCTCTTCCTGATCCTCGGTTGGGACGCAGCCCGCCTGTTTCACATGTGGCACAAGCCCGACGAGGTGCGGGCGCTCGCCTCGATAGTGATCGTCGGCCGTCCTGGGGCCGGTGCGCCCACGAAGACGGATCTAGTTTCGGCCGGCCTGGGAGGTGAGGGCGTCATCCTGTGCCTCGAGCCCACGCCTGACGTTGCCGCCAGCGAGATCCGGCGCGCTGTTGCGGCAGGCGAGTCGATTACCGGCAAGGTTCCGGCGGCGGTGGAGCAGTACATCGCTGCCAACCGGCTGTACGCGAGATAATTTCTCCGTTGAAGGCCGCCCGCACGACACCCCTGCAGCTGGCGAAGCTGCTGCGCGGTGCGGCTGTCGAGAAGAAAGCCTGGGACCCGGTCGTCCTCGACGTCCGGGACAAGACCTCCATCGCGGACTACTTCGTTATCTGCGAGGGCGAGACCGACCGCCAGGTCAAGGCGATCGCGGACGCGATGGTCGAGGCGGCGCAGGAAAGGAACGTGAGGCCGCTGGCGACAGACGGGTATTCGGACGCGACCTGGATCCTCATCGATTTCGACTCAGTGCTCGCGCACGTGTTCCTACCGGGCGAGCGCTCGTACTACGACCTGGAGAGCCTGTGGGCGCCGGCGGCGAAACGGCGACGCAAGGCAGCAGGCGGAACAACGTCGGCCGACGAATAGGTTCAAGCGGGGATGAATCGGTTCCCCGACGACGTCCTCGATGCGGTGGCCAGAGCGCGCGAGGTGCGCCTGACGACATACGGGCGCAACAGCGGTAAAGCGACCACGGTAACGATATGGATAGTGTCGGACGGCCGTCGAGTATTCATCCGCTCCGGCCAAGGCTTTGCGCGGCACTGGCCTCAAAACCTGCTCAAACGACCCGATGGAAAGCTGCAGCTCGGCAAGAGGGTTGTGCAGTTCAAGAGCCGGCAGGTCAGCGACCCGACCGAAGCCCGCCACTCATCGACGCTGTACGGCCCAAAGTACGGCTCTTTCGTGAAACCGTCTAAAGAGGGTGATCCGCTGACGCCCGGTGAGCAGGCGACGTTCGAGCTGGTGCCGGCTGACGCTTAGTTCGAACCTAGGCCGCCCAACGTAGCCCAGGCCCTCGCGCCCGCCTGATCATCACGCGCTCGGGCGGTACGAACCGGAACTCTCGCCCCGCTTTCACGACCTGCCAGCCGCCCTCATGCACCAGTCGATGGTGGAAGTAGCAGAGCAAGACCAGGTTGGGCAGGTTACCCGGACCGCCCCGCGCCCAGGCGACGATGTGGTGCG
>JBGOTG010000070.1:0-10748 GCA_041476405.1 Candidatus Dormibacteraceae bacterium
AATCGCTCGTCAGCACGGCATCGTGGTGATCGAGGACGCTGCTCAAGCGGCCGGCTCGACATACAAAGGCCGTCCCGCGGGCAGTCTTGGCGACATCGCCTGCTTCAGCTTCTACCCAGCCAAGAACCTGGGTGCCATCGGCGAAGGCGGCGCCGTCGTCACCGACAGCCCTGCTCATGCCGAGCGCATGCGAACCCTGCGCGACCACGGATCGACCAAGAAGTACACCCACGAGCTCCTGGGCTACAACTACCGCATGGAGGCGATACAGGGCGCCGCGCTGAAAGTGAAGTTGAGAAAGCTGGCCGCCTGGAACACATCACGCAACAAGGTGGCCGCGCAGTACAGGCGTGTCGTCACGGGAGTCGAGCTCATACCCGAGGCCGAGGACGGCGTTCAGAACTATCACATCTTCCCCGCGCTCGGCCAGAGGCGAGACGACCTGCGGCGCCACCTCGCCGACAACGGGATCGAGACGGGAATCCATTACCCGGTTCCCGCACACCATCAGCCTGTCTTTCGCGACCTCGGCCTGGGAGCGATCGAGCTGCCCGTCACTGAAATGGTCTGCTCTCGCGAGATATCGCTCCCGATGCACCCATACCTCACAGCGTCCGAGATCGAGACGGTGGCGACGAAGATCGGGGAGTTCGCCAAGCAGTAGCCGCGCCGGCGATTCTGGCTACATTACCGTGTGGCTCGTATCGCGCTGGTTCATGACACCGCAGGCGTCGCGGGTGTCCAAGCGCGACTCCTGCGCGAAGCGGGTCACGAGGTCGATCAGATTGCGCTGCCCGAGATAGGAGCATCCTGGCGATGGCCCGCCAAGGCGTTTGCGATCCCGCTGCGCCTGGCCGCCTACCTGCCCGCGATTGGCAAGCTCAGGAGCAATCACTACGACGTCGTTCACATCCACTGGTTGAGCCAGGGCGTTGTAGGCCTGCTGCTCGGCCGTCCCTTCTTCGCGCAGGCTCACGGTTCAGACCTCTTGTTGAACATGCGCAACCCAACTCTCCGGATGGTGACCAGGGCTGTTCTCAAGAAAGCGAAGATCGTCTTCTACGTCACGCCGGACCTGGTGACTTACGCCCCAGGCTTCGAGGACAAGTTTCTCTATCTTCCGAATGCAGTCCAGGTCCACGACCCGGCGGAGCCTGCGCCGACGAAACTGGCCAGGGCGCTGATATTCACGCAGCTGCACACTCGCAAAGGCGTTGAGCAGATCTTTCCCGCCGTGGAAAGGCTCAGCCGGTCGGTCGAGGTCACGGCACTCGACTATGGGCCGCTAGCCGGCGAATACATGCATCGCTACGGCGGGACGGTTCGATTTGTTCAACCTGTGCCGCATGAGCAGATCGGCAGTTTCCTCACGCAGTTCGACATCGTGATCGGGCAGATGAAGCAGGGCAGCCTTGGACTCTCCGAGCTCGAGGCGATGGCCGCCGGCCGTCCGGTCATTACGGGCCTCCATCCGAGCAACTATCGCGACGACCCTCCACCCGTGATCGCCGCATCCAGACCGGACGACATCGCGGCGGCGGTAGAGAGGCTCAGGGATGATCAGGTGGAGCTCGCCCGCCTTTCTCGCGAAGGCCGAGATTGGGTTCGCCGGAACCACAGCTTCGCGAGGAATCTACAGCTGCTCGAAGCCGCCTATTTCGGCCCTGCCGAGTCCAAACGAGCGGCTGAGGAAGGGCCGGCTCCGATGAGCCGGTAGCTGAATCCGGCTTCAAGCAAGGCGTCGTGCTCGAAAAACCCGCGGGCGTCGACCAGCGCACGCGCGCGCATCAACTTCCCCGCTGCTTCGAGATCCAGGTTTCGATAAGGCGCATGCGCGACCATCAACACAGCGCAGTCGGCGCCGCGGAAGGCGTCCATGACGTCGCCGTCGTATTCGTGAACGAACGGATCGTGGACTGCGACGTCGAAGCCGAACCCGTTCAGGAGCCTCACCAGCTCCGCGCTCGGCGAGTTTCTTGTGTCGTCACTGTTCTCGAGGTATGCGTAACCCAGCACCGCGATGCGGCCACCGCCAGACTGGCCGACGAGATCGCGCACCAGGCTCGCAACGTGGGCGGGCATGCCGTCGTTTATCCGGCGGGCGACGCCCAGCAGCGAGTCCTCCGCCTCGTCCCCGAGCGGCGCGGCCAGCAGCCAGGAGTCCTTTGGGATGCAGTGGCCGCCCACGCCGCCGCCAGGGAGCAGGACCGCCCGTCCCGGCACCTTGTTCACCAGCGTGCGCACGCGCCAGGCGTCGCCGCCCACCCGCTCGCAGATCAGGGCCAGCTGGTTGGCAAAAGCGATTCCGACGTCGCGATATGCGTTCTCAGCCGTCTTGACGAGCTCGGCGGTCAGGCAGTCAGCCGCATCGAGGTCAGCCTCGACGAAGGTGGAGTAGAGGGCGACCATGACCTCGCTCACCTGTTCCGAAGACCCACCGCACACCCGGCTCATCGTCCGCATGTTCCGAATCAGCTTGCCGGGCATGACCCGTTCGGGGCAGTGGCCGACGTGAAACCCAACACCGGCGCGCTTGCCCGAGGACTCCTCGAGAGCGAGCCTGACGACTCCGTCGATAGTGCCCGGCGCGATTGTCGATTCCACGATCACCAGGGCGCCGTCCTTGAGCACCGGACCGAGCTGCAGGCAGGCCGATTTGAGAGCCTTGAATCGTGGCCGGTGGTCCTTGTCGACTGGCGTGTCGACGCAGATCAAGACCACGTCCGCTCCCGCGAGATCGGAGTAGGCGGTGCTCGTGCTCAGGCGATGCGAGGACACCACTTTGTCAACCAGGTCGGCCAGCCCCGGCTCGTCACCCTCGATAGGCGAGAGCCCGCGGTTGATGACTTCAGTGCGCGAGGCATCGAGGTCGACTCCTTTGACCACGAAGCCTGCGCCGGCGATCATGCAGGCCGCCGGAAGCCCGACGTAGCCAAGCCCGATCACACCGATTCCTGCGCTGCGGTCGTCAACGGCCGATCGCAGGGCCGCGAGCGAGTCGCTCACCTGCGCGCGACGGTCACCACACGACCCTCGTCTCCGGACTCGATCATCGCGAGCGCCAGCCGGAGCGCCTCGCTACCGTCCTCGCCGCTGACGATGCCGGCGGGCTCGCTCTGGGTCGCCTTCACGAAGGCCACCAGCTCGGATTGCAGGGGCTCTCGCTTCTGGATCGCGTACTTGACCATCGAGCCCTCGCTGACTCCGCGCAGCATCGTGATCTGCTCCCAGTTGTGGTCGGCCGCCTCCGCGTTCTCGTGGAAGAAGAGGTCCTGCGTCAGGTAATCGGCGCGGAACATGCCACGCTCGCCGGTGACCGTGAGCTGGCGGATCTTGGTGGGCGTCAGCCAGTTGATCTGTAGTAGGCCAACCGAGCCGTCCGCAAGGCGGAGCAGCCCGCTGACCATGTCCTCCCTCGTCGTGTGCACCTTGCGTCGCGTCTCCGCGTACACGCGGACGATCTCGCTTCCGCTGAGGAAACGCATGAGGTCGAGGTCATGCGTCGCAAGGTCGATGACGACCCCGACGTCGCGGATTCGTTGCGGAAACGGCCCGAGACGCTGCGCGTCGAACTGGTACACGCGGCCAAGCTGGCCAGCGTCGAGACGGCGCTTGAGCTCGAGGACTGCAGGGTTGTACCGCTCGATGTGTCCGACCGCGAGCACTCGCCCCGCCGACTTCGCGGTCGCCACCATCTCGTCGGCCTGCGCCAGCGTGGCCGCGATGGGCTTCTCCACCAGCACGTGACAGCCCGCCCGCAGCGCTTCCATTACCGCCGCGTGGTGATTCTCGGTGGGCACTGCCACGGTGACCGCTTCGGGCTTCTCCTTGTCGAGCATCTCCTCGAGCGAGCCATACCCGTGCGTGGCGTGGGCGGCGGCAACCTGGCACGCGGCGTCGGTGTTCGAGTCGGCGACGCCGACCAGCTCGACGCCGGCCAGCTCGTGCAGCACGCGGGCGTGGTTCCGGCCCATCACCCCCGTCCCGACGACTGCGACGCGGGTCACAGGGCGTTGACGGCGGCCACTATGCGTTCGAGGTCCGCCTGGTCCAGCAGAGGATGAACTGGCAGCGAGATGACGGATGCCGCGACCCGATCGGTCACCGGCAGATCGACATTGCCGACGACCTCCTTGATATGCGAAAAGGTGTGAGCTCCACCGGGATAGAAGATGCCGGTGCCGATGCCCGCCGCATCGAGGCGCCTCACGGCATCGTCGCGGTTCATGTCTGCCGGCACCCGCACTGTGTACTGGTGCCACACGTGCTCACGTCCCTCTTTGACTGTGGGCGTGGCCACCGATTCGATCTGGGCGTTGAGGAAGCGCGCATGCGCGCGGCGGCGCGCGGTCGCCTCCGGCATCCTGTTGAGCTGCGCGAGGCCGATTGCGGCCAACACGTCGGTGAGTCGGAAGTTGTAGCCGAGCATCTCGTACTGGTAGCGCTTGCGCATCCCGTGATTGCGCAGAAGCCGGCACGTGTCGGCAATGCTGTCGTCGTCGGTGGTGATCATGCCGCCCTCGCCGCTCATCACGTTCTTGGTCGCGTACAGGCTGAACGCCCCGGTTCCGAAGGTGCCGGCCTGGCGTCCGCGGTAGGTGGCGCCTACCGCCTGGGCGGCATCCTCGATGATGGCGAGCCCATGTTTGCGGGCCAGCTCGGTGATCTCGTCCATGTCGCACGGCTGCCCATAGAGATGGACGGGCATGAGCGCCTTGGTGCGCGGCGTGATCGCGGCTTCGATCGCCTTCGGGTCGATGTTGAAGCTGCCTTCCTCGATGTCCGCGAACACCGGGGTCGCGCCGGTGAAGAGAATCGTGTTGACCGATGCGATGAAGGTGAATGGGCTGGTGATGACCTCGTCTCCAGGTCCCACGCCGTGTGCCATGAGGGCAAGGTGCAGCGCCGTCGTACCCGATGAGGTCGCGATCGCGTGCCGCGAGCCCGTCATTCGCGAAAAGGCTTCCTCAAAGGCAGCGACGCGAGGACCCTGGGCGAGCATTCCCGACTCGAGCACCTCGATGACGGCCGCCTTCTCCTCGGGCCCGATCCACGGGCGCGAGATAGGGATCATCGGTGGTGAGCTCGACCCAGCCTGACGATGAGTCTGCGATGTCTGTTTCGCCAATGGCCTCGACAATCGTACAGGCTTGGCGCGGATGCTTGACTCTGTCCCTGGCGGACCATGGCGACCGAGCTTGCGCCCGTGATATAGCCTGACCTTCGATGATCCTTCGGAAGGGCGTTCTCACAGTTCTCATCCAGCTCTTTCAGCTGGCGGCCGTGATCGGCACGACGATCCTGGTGACCCGCGTCACCGGCGCGCATGGCCGAGGCATCTACGCGCTGGTGAGCTCCCTGGCCACCCTGGCGGCGATGATCACGGCACTCGGGATCAGCTGGGCGGGCATCTATTACATCGGCAAGCGTCTCTACCCGCTCGCGGACGTGACCTCGACGCTGCTCACGGTGTCGCTCGCCGCGGCTGGAGTCGCGGTGGCCGGCCTCGCGGCCGCGTACGTCATCTTCCAGCACTCCTACTTCCACGAGGTGAGCCTGACCCAGGCGCTCGTCATGTTGGTGCTCACGGCACTTCTGCAGCTAACCACGACCGGCGCATCGATCGTGCTGGGCCTGAACCGGCCGCTGCAATTCGCGGCCCTGAGCTTGATCCAGCTCGGTGTGGCTCTGGTGATCCAGGTCATCCTCTGGTTGACGGGCTCGCTCACCGCGACCTCGGCGCTGGTGGCACTCGCGATTGGAGCCGCAACGAGCACCGGCTGTGGCCTCGTGCTCGTCGGCCGCGAGGTCCCGCTGCGCCTCGGTATCGATCGGACGATCCTGCGAAATTTTCTCGGCTTCGGAATCAGAGGCTATTCGGCCAACCTGATGATGTTTCTGAACTATCGCCTCGACTCGCTGATCGTCAACGGGCTGGCGGGTGTGCTGAGCGTGGGTTACTACTCGATCGCCACGTCCATGGCGGAGACTCTGTGGTACGGAGCAAACGGCTTCGCGCTCGTCATGTTTCCGCACGTCTCATCGCTCGACCGCAAAGAGGCAAACCGCATCACTCCGGTGGTCTGTCGCAACACGGTTTTCCTGACGTTGCTGGGGGCGGTGGCGATGTTGCTGATCGGTCGCCAGCTCATCCTGTTCGTGTTTGGATCCGACATGGCGACCCACGCGGCGCAGCCACTTTGGCTTCTGCTGCCCGGCATCGTCACCCTCTCTGCTGCGAAGGTCATCTCGAGCTTCCTCAGCGGGATCGGCAAGCCCATCTACAGCACATACATCGCGGCCGGCACGGTGATCCTGACCGTCGGGCTGGATGTGGTGCTCATCCCGCGATACGGGATCAGCGGAGCCGCCGCCGCCTCCAGCATCGTCTACACATGCGCGGCAATCGCCTCCGTATGGATCTTCAGGTACGAGTCCGGGGCCGGCTTGCTGGAAACACTGGTCGTCAAGCCTGAGGACTTCGTGCGGTACCGACGGGTCTTCGATTCGACAGTGAAGCGCCTGTTCGCCTTGAGCCCTGCGCGCTCCTGATCAGTCGGAGCTGCATGCTCCGGCGACGAGCGGATAGAACTCCAGCGCATCGACTATCGCGCGGCTCTGGCCGCGCTGTATCAGCGAAGTACCCAGCTGGTCACCCGAGTGCTGGACCGTGATCTCGGTGCGCAGCCAGCGCATTCCCTTGACTGAGCCGGACCAGGACAGCCGAGTCGCCGCGCCGGCCAGCGTGGCCTGGAGCACGTTGGTCCGGTTGGAGCCGTCGTCGTAAACGCGCACCGCCATGCAGTAGCTGCCGGCGCCAACCGGGAGGATCGCCTGGCTTGTCGCTGACCCGGGCCTGGTCGCGACTGCGGCAAGGCTGCCCTGGTAGTCCGGGCCGCCCGCGATGCTCCAGCGGGTCGAGTCGCCCGCCACGACGCCGCCCATGTCCTCGGCCTGGTAGAGCCGGCCGACGTCGAACTGGCCCAGCGCGACTGACTGTCCGGCGCTTGGCACAAGGGTGAGCCGGTACCGGCCCGCCGGGGCGTCAGAGGGTATGGGCAGCGCAAAGGTCTGGCTGGAAGCGGCGCCGCTGAGCTCGACCTCACGGCTGAAGGTGAGAGCCGAACCCACCGCGTCTGCCACCAGCCGCGCGGTCCCCGCATTGCCCTGGTTCCCTTGAAGGCGGGCAAAGACGGCGCGTCCGGCCACGGCTGTCGGAGGGCCCATGCCGAACGCAAGCTCGGGGTCGGGGCCTGCCTGTGTGTGAAGGTCAAGGAAGACGTCGAGCATGCTGGGGTCATACCCGTACAGTCGCCAGCGGTCTCCACCGGTGATCGGGGACAGGATCGCGGCGCCGGCAAGCTGCGCCCAGGCGGCCGGGTCCGTCCGGTCCATGTCGACCATCACGTCGGTCACCCCGTAGTGCTCGATCACGCCCGCAAGCGAGATTGCGTCGAGGCGGCCCTGCACCGCATCGAGAGCGTCCGCACGGCGCCGTGCACCGTCCCGCACGACGATCTGGGGCGGGGTGTGCGAAGGCGCCACCGCCACCACCTCTCTGCCCGTGAGGCCCGCAAGCTCGTAGGCCATCCTCGGCTCGGCGAGCAGGACCGCCGAGCGGGGCAGCTTGTCGATCGCCGTAAGTCGATCGCGCCACGCCACCGTCAGGTCGGTCGAGCGGCTGGTCGCGAAGCTCCGTGTCGAGCCCGCGGGAAGCACGAAGCGCGCCAGCGGGCCCACGTAGAAAGCGGGCGCCGCCGCCACCACGCTCACCAGGACCAGCGCGGCGGCCGGAACCCTCAGGCGGCCTCGGAGCGCGGCGAGCGCCAGCGCAAGCCCCCATCCCCAGGACACCCACCCGAGCGGCTGCAGCACGGCGTCCATCCTGGCCAGCAGGTACTGGGCGTTGAAGGTCGTCGCGAAAAGCGGTGTCAGCGAAATGGCAGGGATCGCGACGAGCACCGCGACCACGAGTCCAGCTCCGGCCTCTCCTTTTCGCCAGAGCCGGACCAGCGCGACCGCGAAAACGGTCCCAAGGACCGTTCCTGGGTTGCTGTACCAGTGGCTCGGCCAGACCCACGTCCAGGGATGGTGGATGGTGCGCAGGGGCAAAGGGAAGGTGACCGCCATCGCGGCGTATGGGGCCGAGGCGAACAGGGTCGACAGCTCGACGATCAGCAACGGAAGAGCGGCCGCGGAGACGACGGCGGCGGCGACGGCGAACCGTCTGCGCGAAGGAGAACGCACCACGAAAGTGGCAACCAGGCCGGAGGCCAACGTCGCCACGAGGAGAGGGCTGAAGGTCGGATGAATCGCGCTGGCGGCAAATGCAATGGGTGCGGCCGCCACCAGCTCGCGTCGAGAGCCGCTGGCGACGAAACGGAGGGCGAACGCGAGCGCCAGCCAGGGCAAGACGCTCCCAAACTGGTTGGGGAGGGCGGCATCGCGAAAGTCGAGGCTGAGCGCCAGCACGACGTAGAGCGCGGATGCGATCAGGGCCGCCACGCCGTTTCGCGTTATCGACAACGCGAGCGCGAAGAAGGCGAGCACGGTCACCGGCGGCAGCGCGACAGTCATCACGCGCCAGACCATCAGCGGGTCCTGGCCCGACAGGCTGGAGACCAGGGCCAGGACGACAGGCCAGGCGCCGCTGGTGGGGTCGGCGGCGGGCACCGGAGTCGAGAAGAAGATCTCTTGCGGCAGCGCGGTGCCGCGCTCGAGGACGGACCGTATCGCGGCAAGGTGGTAGAACGTGTCAGCGGTCGCGCTCAACCAGGGGCCGGAGTACAGGGCAGAGAGCCCGGCGCCCAACGCGAGGGCGGCAGCCGCCCACAGCGTCCAGCCTGGTGATACCGATTCGCGCTGGTCGGGCCGCCCAAACCAGAGCGCGACCGGCACGAGCAGCGCGGACAGCACCAGCACCGCGATCGCGAGCGCTTTGACGCCGTTGAAACCCAGCCCGAGCACAAAGCACGACCAGGCCGCCAGGCAGATCACCGCAAGCGAGAGGGCGAACGAGGGCGCGATCTCCAGGAATCCAGGCAGACCTCGAGGACCGGCCAGCCGCCAGATGACCCAGCCTGGTAGAAGGAGGAGGGCCGCGGCCCAGAGCGAGATCCAGGCGATGGTCATGAGGATTGAACGGGTCTCCTCGCGACAGCCACCAGACCCGAGCCCAGGTTCGACTCGTGGAACGGCCGTTGGAGGAGGCAGAACGGCGCCGCAAGGACCGTGACCAAGACTCCGAACCCCTCCGTCGGCTGGAACCACCGCCCGCTGGCCGCGGTCCGCTCTTGCCGCGAGCCTCCGGCGCCGGCGATGCGGGCGAGGGCATTCTTGGCCGCGTCGAGGCCGTAGCCGATCGGGAATCCGTAAAGAAGAACTTTCGGCTCTCGCAGGCCGCATGCGAGCAGGAGCTCACGCATCTGCTGCGGCTCGTAGCGCCGAAAGTGCCCGACCGCACGGTCGGAGGGACCGAAGCGGCGCTGGAACGGCGGCACGCTGAGCATCACCCAGCCACCCGCCCGTACGCGGTGGGCCCATGCGGCGAGGGTCTCGGCGTCGCGCTCGACGTGTTCCAGCACCTCGAACGCGCAGAGCAGGTCGAACGATTCAGCCGGGTCGAGGGCGGAGACATCGCCGCAGACAACCTTGCCGCCGAACGGCTCGATCCGAGCGCGCGCCACCGCACATGAGGCTTGATCCGGCTCCACACCGACGTAGCGATACGACCGAGCAAGCCTCGCACCGACAGCTCCTTGGCCTGCGCCAACTTCGAGCACCGACTCGATCCCGGGGAGCTTGTGAAGCAATCGCTGGACCAGGTCAAACCGCAGCCTGGCGCTGAAGGTCAGAGGCGGAAGTGGTGAGCTCAGCGCAGGTCAATGTAGCTGAGCGCTGGTATAGCCTGACGTTCGATGGTCCGGAAGGGCATCCTGGTCAACCTCATCCAGCTCGTCCAGGTGGCAGCCCTCGTCGGCATCACAATCCTCGTCACGCGCGTCACCGGCGCGCACGGCCGGGGCATCTACACGCTGGCGAGCTCGGTCGCGATCCTGGCGGCCACGATCACAGCGCTCGGAATCAGCTGGGCTGCCATCTACTACATCGGCAAGAGCCAGTTTCCTCTCCGCGACGTGGCTTCGACCTTGCTCACGGTGTCCATCGCCACGGCCGGCGTGGCGATGGCCGGGTTGGCTGTCGTGTATCTCGTTTTCCAGCACAGCTACTTCCACGAGGTGAGCCAGACGCAGGCGATCCTGATGCTCGCGCTTGCGGCGTTTTTCCAGGTCGCAACCACTGCCGCATCGATCGTGCTCGGAATGAACCGGCCGCTCCACTACGCGGCCATCACGATGCTCCAGGTGGTGGTCGCGCTCGTCATCCAGGTCATCCTCGCGATGGCCGGCTCCCTGACCGCGACCACGGCTCTCGTCGCCTTCACGGTTGGAGCAGCTGCGAGCGCCGCGTATGGCCTCGTCCTCGTCGGACGGGAGGTACCGATCCGGCTTGGTCTCGACTCGAAGATACTGCGGAGCTTCTTCACGTTCGGCATCAGGGGCTACGCGGCAAATCTCATGACGCTGTTGAGCTACAGGCTCGACTCCCTGATTGTCAACGGGTTGAAGGGCGTGACCAGCCTGGGCTACTACTCGGTTGCCACCGCCATGGCGGAAACGCTCACATACGGCGCAGTCGGCTTCGCCCTCGTTCTGTTTCCGCAGGTTTCATCAGTCGAGAAGAAAGAG
>JBGOTG010000071.1:0-10712 GCA_041476405.1 Candidatus Dormibacteraceae bacterium
CAGGCGGTCCCGCGTACGCCGGCGCCTCGTATGTCTGCGCCGCGGGTGGCGCTTCAGCCACGCTTGTCTTCTCGGCCCGCTTGGCGGGGCCCAGAGTGCGTTGCCGGGCTGCGCGCACCTTGTGTTCGATCTGAGATCGGCGCGATGAGTACATCGAGCGCTTCTCGACAGACTTGTGGCGAATGACGAAGACCACGGCCACGATGCCGATCAGGGCGACGGCAGGCCCGATTAGAAGGAGCATTGGGCCCGATTATCGGCGATCGGTGAATGGAGCGCATACCCGCGCGGCAATGTCGGAGAGCGTCCGCGCGCAACCCGGGGGAAGGGCATGCGCGCTCAACGTGTGTGTGACAATCGCCGCCGTGGCGCTCTATGACGGCATCCAGTCCGAACTGGTGGACGCGCGCCGTTCTCGTGACGAGGTCGGATTGAGCACGCTCTCCCTACTCAAGAGCGAATTGGTGAAGGCGAGCAAGGAGACCGCGGCGTCCGGATCGATCGACGACGACCTCGTGGTGCGGGTCGTCCGCAAAGAGGTCAAGCGGCGGGAGGAGGCGATCGAGCTCTATCGCAAGGCGGGCCGCGAGGAGTCCGCCCGGCGAGAGGAGGCAGAGATGGCTGTGCTGCGCCGGTACCTACCGGCGGCGATGAGGGCCGAGGACGTCGAGTCGGAGGTCCGCGCCGTCATCGACGAGCTGAAGCCCGATGGACCCAGGGCGTTCGGCGCGGTCATGAAGGCGGCGACGGCTCGATTGGCGGGCAGAGCCGAAGGGGCTCAAGTCGCCGCCGCCGCGCGCAAATTGCTTGGCTCCTAAGCGAAAGAAGGCGCCGGCGGTCCCGCCGCCACCGCGTGGGGCTCGCACGCGGGCGCGATTCACCTACGAGCGGCTTCGCGACCTGTACCCCGCAGTCACCGAGCTGGCGCACCATGACCCGTTCCAGCTCCTCATCGCCACCATCCTTTCCGCGCAGACGACCGACCGCGCGGTGAACCTGGTCACGCCGGAGCTCTTCAGGCGCTATCCGACCGCCGCGGAGCTGGCGGCGGCCGACCCCGCGGTGGTGGAGGTGCTGATCAAGCCGACCGGGTTCTTTCGCGCCAAGACCCGGTCCATCATCGCCGCCGGCCGCCAGCTCGCCGAACTGTACGGCGGCGTGGTGCCGAACACGATGGATGACCTGGTGAGACTCCCAGGCATCGGACGCAAGACTGCGAACGTGATCCTCGGCGTCGGGTTCGAGGTCCCGGGCTTCGCCGTCGACACGCACGTCAAGCGCCTGACCAACCGGCTGAAGCTCACCAACTCCAAGGACCCTGTCAAGATCGAGCGGCAGGTCTGCTCGATAGTTCCCAAAGAGGAGTGGACGGGGCTCTCCTTGCGGTTGATCCTCCACGGCCGCAGGGTGTGTCTTGCGCGCCGGCCCCGCTGCGAGGGGTGCGTCCTCAACGACTTCTGCCCGTCGTCGACCACCCGCCCGAAAGGCCGCAAGAAGAACCCCTAGCCGGCTGCGAACATTTGTTCTACCATGCGGGTCGCATGGAATCTCCCGAGGCGCGCCGAACCGACGTCGAGTATCTCGAGGTCCAGTGCAAATCGGCCCTGAACCCGGTCAAGGGCATGGGCTTTACGTGGTCGCTCAACCCGTACACAGGCTGCGAGCACCGCTGCGCCTTCTGCTACGTCCGAGCGTTCGAGCTGCGGGCGGACCGGCCCTCCGACGATCGCTACGGCAGGACTGTGCGAATCAAGATGAACGTGGCCGGCGTGCTGCGCAGCGAGCTCTCGCGCAGGTCGTGGAGCAAGGAGACCGTCGTCATCGGCGCGGCCACAGACCCCTACCAACCGGCGGAAGGAAGCTACCGGCTTACACGCCAATGCCTGCAGGCTCTGAGCGATTTCTCCAACCCGGCCGCGATGATCACCCGCGGGCCGATGATCGTCCGCGACATCGACGTCCTGACGGAGCTCGCGCGCCGCGCGGACCTGCACATCACCTTCAGCATCCCCACCGTCGACGACGAAATCTGGAGGCGGACCGAGCCAGGGACAGCGCATCCCAGGCAGAGGCTCCGCGCGATCGAGAAGCTCGTCGCCGCGGGGATCGACGTCGGTGTCGGAATGGCGCCCGTCCTGCCTGGGCTCTCCGACCGGCCGGACCGCCTCGAAGCCGTGGTGAAGGCCGCGCGTGGAGCCGGCGCCACGGGACTCTGGGCCGGCATGCTTCACCTCAAGGACGGAACCCGCGAGCACTTCATGGCGGTGCTCGCCAAGCACTGGCCGGAGCTCGTGCCGCGATATGAAGCCGCGTATCGCGCCAGGGCTTATCTTCCGTCAGGCATAGGCGAACCGGTGATGGCGAACGTGAAGCGGCTCCGCGCGTTCCATGGCGTCTCCGATCGCCGCCGCGTCATCCTGAAGCCGCCACCTGAGCCCGAGCAGCTCTCTCTGCTGAATTAGCATTTCCGACATGCGAAGTCTTATGGACGTGCTGAAAGGGCGAGTCGGTGGCTTCACGAAGATGGAGGTCGCGCGCCGGACCGTGCCCTGCTACAAGCACGTCATCGAGAAAGATGGCGAACGTCTTGCGATCTGCATGCTCGTCGACTCGGGCAAGCTCTACCGCTTTCCGTTCGAGAACATGAAGGGCATCAGGAGCCTCGAGGTGAAGGCCCGATACCTGCGCGGCGAGATGGAGCACCTCAGGCTCCGCGAGTTCCAGCCCGGTCTCTGCCGCTATGTCGAAAGAGCCGACAAAGCCGTCTGAGTCGCTGGTCCAGGAGCTGCTGGCGGAGCGGCGAGAGCTCAAGGTGGCGCTCGAGCGCATGCGCCTCGAGCTGGACGATGTGAGAAGCACGAGCGGTCGGCCCGATCCACGTGTGCGCGACCTCACCGCGGAAATCGAGCGGCTGAGATACCAGCTGGCGCAATCGCGCGCGGAGGCGGGACTGATGCGCGAGGAGCGCGACGAGCTGCGCCAGGGTGTCGAGAAGGCGCTCGACCAGATCGCGAAACTCTAGAAGAAGAAAGGGCCTCGACGATCGAGGCCCTTTCGGTGGATCAGCGAGCTGTTACTTGGCCCAACCCTCGACCATGGGCACGTACCTGGCGACCATACCCTGGATGACCGGGAAGTCGAAGCGCTTCCCTCCGGCCTGCAGGGCCATGATCAGGCCGACAATCCAGATGACGAGCCAGACGACGTACCAGAGGAGAGGGAGGAAGAACAGTATCCCGACGGTCACCGTTGCGAGCACCCACGTCACGATGTAGATGAGCAACGCAGCGCCGTGGATCACTGTTGCGTTTGCGGCGTTGTACTTCACGTCGGCATCGTCCTTGCCGACGAAGAGAAAGATCAGGCTCCCGATGGGCGGAAACAGTGCCCAAGCCAGGATCGTGTACAGGTTCTTGTTACCGCCGACAGCACTCGGCGTCCCTCCTATGGGCTGACCGGGCGGCGGTGGGGGCATCTGCGACATAGGTCTCCTCCTAGAAAGCGTGGCGTGTTCGGGCCCGATTATGGGTTTAATGACGCCAAAACGCCATAGCTTACGTCGCGTTGCCCCCACGATGGCGTTCGCGCCGAACCCACTCTGGTAGTCTCCGGACGAAATGACCGAGTCCGGTCAAGCCCCGGAAACGCCCCCCAGCCGGCAGGAGCCGGCCATCCCGGATTGGGCCCCCGCGCCGGCTGTTGCCACGCCTCCGCCGGCCGACGCGACCCCCCCGCCGGAGGAGACGCCGCCGGCACAAGCGGGCCTCGAAGTGGACGTCACGATGCGACTGCCGACCCGTCCCCCGCCGCCGGCGCACCCCAGCATCCCACCGCCCCCCGCCGCGACCTCCCCGCCCGAGGGAACGCCGCCGGCACAATCGGCCCGCGACGTCGACGTCACCATGCGACTGCCAACCCGTCCGCCGCCGTCGGCGCACTCCAGCACCCCACCGCCCCCCGGCGCGCCGCATCCAGGCACTCCGCCGCCTGCGGCCGTCCCCCACGCCGCCGCTGCGCCGCATGCAGTCCCGCCGCCACTCGCGCCGCCGCCGGCTGCTCCTCAGCAGCTGACCCCACCGCCTGCCCCGTACCGCGCGGATGCCACCATGCGCCTGATCCCGATCCCTCCGCCCACTCCGCCCGCGGCGACCCCGCCGCCGACCATTCCGCCGGGCCCGGCCGGGGAGCGGCAGATCGGCAAGTATCTGGTCAAGGGCGAGCTCGGGCGAGGTGGCATGGGCGCCGTTTATCTCGCCGAGCAGCCGGGCCTCGGCCGCGAGGTCGCGATCAAAGAGCTCATCCTCTCGCCGGCCGCAGACCCGACCGCGCTGATGCGATTCCTGCAGGAGGCGCGGGTCATGGCCCGCACCAGCCATCCCAACCTGGTGCAGGTTCACGACCTCGAGCAGATCGGAGACGCGAACTACATAGTCCTGGAGTTCGTGCGTGGCAAATCGCTACGCGAACGCGTGAATCAGGGGCTGATGCCGATGCCTCAGACCTTTGCGGTGATGCACGGCGTCCTGCAGGCACTCGATTACGCGCACAAGCATTCCATCGTGCACCGCGACATGAAGCCCGAGAACGTCCTTCTATCGGACGAGGGCAACGTCAAGGTCGCGGACTTCGGAATCGCGCGCCTCACCGACGACACGAGCCCCGGGTCCAACGCGACCAAGACCGGGACCACCGTCGGCACCCCGCAGTACATGTCGCCCGAGCAGGTGGCGTCGAGCAAGGTCGACGGCCGCAGCGACCTCTACTCGGCCGGGATCATGTTCTACGAGCTGATAGTGGGCCAGCCGCCATTCACCGCAAGCGAGGCCGATGGGCCCTTCACCCTGATGGCCAAGCACGTGCAGGCGCCGCCCAAGCCGCCGTCGGTGCACAGGCCCGGGCTGGACATGCGCCTCGAAGAGGTGATCCTCAAGTCTCTGTCCAAGCGGCCTGAGGACCGCTACCAGACCGGCCAGGAGTTCGATGACGCCATGTCGCGGATCGCCGACCGCCTCTGCCCCGGCTGGATGAAGAGCCTCGAACCGGGGGCCGACCTGTCCAAGATGGTGCCTTCGACGACTGCCGCGCAGGCTGCCGCGATGGCTTCCCCAGGCGGCGTTGCGGCCATGGCTCAGCCCGTCGTGGCGGCGCCCCTGCAGGCCGTGTACAACCCGACCCCGCCGGTCAGGCCCGCGGCCAAGAAGGCGACAGGTTGCCTGGGCATGATCGTGGGCGCACTGGCCCTGACGCCGGCGCTCTACCTGTTGATCGCCGCCTCAGCCCACTAGCCGCTGCCCGGAGGGACCGGGCCCTGGGCCGGAGTTCCGTATGGCGGGGTCGGAGCGACCGCCGCCTGCTCGGCCAGCACCTGCTGGGCCGCTTCGCCGACGAGGATGTCCTTGGACGCCGCGTTGCCGGCCGCGAGGATCGTCTCCTGCGTGTACTGCTGCGTGAAGGTGTCCTGCGCCTGGGTCGCCATCTCGGTCGGAAACTGGACCCACGGCGAGGTCGGGGTCTCGCGGATCGCGGTCACCTGGTAGATGCGGAAGGTCTCGGCGGATTTTCCCTTCAGCTGAACGCCAGGCACCATGTCGACGGCGATGTAGTCCTTGCACTCGTCGTAGGTCGGCTGGCCGATCAGCAGGTGGTATGCGGGTGCGTTGGCGCAGAAGCGTGCGGCGGTGTTGACTGTGTCGCCGAGCGCCGTGTACTGCAGCCGGCTGCGGGACCCGAGGTTGCCCACGACCGCCGGGCCGGTGTTGATGCCGATGCCCCAGCGGATCGGGGGCAGGCCCTTCGCGATCAGCTTGGCCTGCAGCTCCGGGGCCCTGTTGATGAGGTCGTAGGCGCAGCGGACCGCGAGCAGGGCGTGGTTCTGCTGCAGGCGGGGCGCGTTCCAGAAAGCCACGATCTCGTCCCCCACGTACTTGTCAACGGTCCCATCCCAGGTGAAGATGATCCCGCTCAGGTGGTCGAGGTACATCTGGACCACGTTGACCACGTCGCCGGCCTCCATCCGCTCCGACATCGAAGTGAAGCCGCGGACGTCGACGAACAGCAGGGTGATCTCGCGGCGCTCGCCGCCGCGCAGGATGTCGTCCACTCCGCCGCGGGTTTTTGCCAGCTGCGCCACGATCTCGGGCTTGAGGTACTGGCCGAAGATCGAGGTGACCTTTCGCTTCTCCCGGTCCTCGTACAGGATCCGGTACGCGGTCACCCCCGAGTAGGCAAGGGCCATCGCAAGCAGCGGATGGAAAAGGTCGGGGACGAAGCCGTTGTTGAAAGAGAAGAACGACATCGCCAACGTGAACGCAACCAGCGCTGCGGCAGTCACCAGCAGGCCGATGACGATCGAGAGGCGGGCCACCGCGACCGCAGTCACCAGCGCCAGCACCAGCAGCACCAGGAACACCATCCAGGGAGCCTCTGGAGCGAGGAACTTCGGGATCGAGTTCCCCAGCGGCGGGATGAGCATCTGGGCCACGTTGGCGTGCATCTCCACGCCGGCCATCGAGCCGCCGGTGCCCCCGCCTGCGCCGGCGCTGGTGGTGGCGCGGACGTTGTCGTTGACGCTGGTCAGGTTGTAGAAGCCGACCAGGACGATGCTGCCCTTGATCTTGTCCGCCGGCACCCGGCCCGCGTACACGTCGCCGAAGGAAACGTACTGCCCGCCCTGCTTGTAATTTCCGGGAGGGCCGAAGTAATTGATCAGGGCAGACCCTGTGTTGTCGACCTGAAGCGGCTGCTGCCAGGTGGTACCGAAGGTCGCCTGCCCGTTCGACTCCGTCAACGCGGGTCCCTGCAGGCCCTGGAGCGCCCACGCGCGGTAGGCGGCGAAGGACAGCGTGTTGATGATCGGCGTGTCGCAGGCGCCAGTCGCGGTGCATGCGGGCTGAACGAACATCGGGATCCGACGCACCACGCCGTCCGCGTCGGGCCGGATGTCTGTGGAGGCCAGAACTACGTTCGTGGCGGGCTGCTTGCACGGTGTGTTCGGGTCAGTGCTCGCATCCGCGCACCAGAACATCTTGAGTGGGATCTGGTCGACGCCCTGCGGGTCGGTGTTCGCGGACGTCTGGATGATCTTGCCGTCTCCCGTGATCGTGTTGTCGCCGGCGTACGCAAGGACGACAGGCACCTTGCTGTTGGCCAGGGCATCGGCGAACACCTTGTCAGTGACCGGGTCCCGAGAGTCTGGAAACACGATGTCGAATGCGACCACGGCGGCGCCCGCTTGCTCCAGGTTCTCGAGCGCTTTCGCGTAAACGCTGCGTGGAACCGGGTACGTCCCGATGTCCTTCACGCTGTGGTTGTCGATGCCCACGATGACGACGTTGGGGTCGGGACTCGTCTGGAAGCCGAACCGGTCCTCTGGGTGGACTGACACGTTGACCAGGCACGACCCGATGCCCGAGTCGCAGGCGATCTGCTGGGTGTAAAGCCAGTAGATGACCCCGCTGAGGATGAGGGCCAGCAGCACCGCGACGAAAGTGCGGTACGTGTACCAGTAGCGGATGTAGCGGCCCAAGGGCGCGACGGATCATAACGCCCATACCAGTGCGTTGTGCCAAAGCAAGGAAGAGGACCGCGGCCTCGCCCCACGACGCAGTCGTGGGGACCCCTGATGGACGCTGCGCCTTTTCGATGCATTGGCGACGAATGGGAGTAATTCGCGGCCGGGTGAACCCGGCCTACGTGCGACATTAGTGACGATTTGATCAGGTGCGGTATCGCCGGCTGGATCGACAAGTCGCTGATCGACTCCAGGCTCTTCTACCCGCTGAACGCGACTTCGTCGGAAGAGCGCCTGCACTTCTACGCGTCGGAGTTCTCGCTGGTCGAGGTCGACTCCACCTATTACGGCATGCCCAAGCCTGAGAACTCGGAGCTGTGGGTGGCGCGGACGGAGCCCGGATTCCTCTTCGACGTCAAGTCCTTCTCCCTGTTCACCAACCACCCCACCAAGGCGATGGCTCTGCCCAAGGACATCCGCGAGCAGCTGCCGGAAAAGCTGCTCGAGAAGAACATCTACCTGGAGCAGATGCCGGAAGAGCTCTTGGATGAATCCTGGGAGCGCTTCCGCACGGCGCTGGAGCCGCTCCGCGCCGCCGGCCACCTGAGCACCGTCTTCTTTCAGTTCCCCCCGTGGTTTCTGCCCTCGTCTCGATCGCTCGCGTACATCGAGCAGGTGCAGGAGCGCATGTTCGGGTTCCAGGTTGCCGTGGAGCTTCGGAAGCCCGACTGGATGGACGCCCGGCATCGCGACGGAACGCTCGCGTTCCTGCGCACGCGCGACATCCCCTACGTCGCCGTCGACGTGCCTCAGGGCCACAAGACGAGCATGCCGCCGGTGTTCGACGTGACCTCGAGCAAGCTCGCGGTCGTCCGTTTTCACGGTCGCAACCACGAGACCTGGGACCTCAAGGGGGCGCCGCCGAACCTCCGCTTCCGTCATGACTACAAGGACGAGGAGCTCGTGGAGTGGGTTCCGCGCATCAAGGAGATGGAACGTTCGGCCAAAGAGGTCCACGCGATCATGAACAACAACTACTCGAACTACTCGGTCAGGAACGCGCACCGGTTGGAGGAGCTGCTGGCGGCCTGGCAGAAGTAGCGGCGGGGTTCAGCCTGCTGGTGGAGGCAGGCCGGTGCCGTCCAGGTGTGGGGACGACAGCCGGCGCGCTTCGCCCAGGCTGTGGTCCATCAGGCCGCCGAACAACGGCTCGGCCATGTGGGCGAGGCGCAAAGGCAGGACTATCGCGTCGCGGCGCGGGTAGCGAGCCGTCCGCACGATGAGGCGCGCCACCCAGGAGGCCGGGTACATGGGGCCCATCGCCACCTCGGTGAACTTGAAGAACTCCGTGTTCGTGACGCCGGGGTAGACGACGCACACCTTCACGCCGGTTCCGGATAGCTCGCCGCGCAACGCGTGCGAAAGGCCGACGATCGCGTGCTTGGTGGCCGAGTAGACCGCGGAGTAGGGCGATGCCCGGAACCCGACCACCGAAGAGACGTTGATGATCACGCCGCGCCGCCTCTCCAGCATCGCCGGCAGCGCCGCCTGCGTGGTCGCGATCACGCCTTTGAGGTTGGTGGCGACCAGCTCCTCGACCTTCTCCTCGGGCATCTCGTGGAGTCGTCCCATCCAGCCGACCCCAGCGTTGTTCACGAGCACATCGATGCGTTCGTGGTCGCGCAGCGCTGCCGCCACGAATGCGCGCGCCTCGGCCATGTGGCCGACGTCGGTTCGCGTGACGCTCACGTCCGGCGACCCACTGTCGCGACACATCTGGGCGACCGCGTTCAGCCGGTCCAGGCGCCGCGCGCCCAGGGCGAGGCGCGCTCCCTTGCGGGCGAAGGCCAGCGCGGTGGCCTGCCCGATCCCGCTAGAGGCGCCGGTCACGACGACCACCGCGCCTTTCAGCCGCACGACCGTAGCTTAGGTGGCGCCAGCCGGCTATTTCCTCAGTCGCTCCGCGCCGCCCTCGTAGAATCCGGGCATGAGAGCGCTGACCTTTCAGGGCGAAGGCGACGTGAAGGTCATGGACGTCCCCAAACCGAGCATCAAGGGCTCCTCGGAGGCCCTCGTGAAGGTCACGCTCGGAGCCGTCTGCGGGTCCGACCTGCACATCCTCCACGGGCACACCCCGATGAACCAGGGGGCGGTGCTGGGGCACGAGTTCGTGGGCGTGATCGAGGACGTCGGCGCCGAGGTGAAGCGCTTCAAGCCCGGCGACCGGGTGGTGGCCAGCTTCTTCACCTCCTGCGGGCACTGTGCACTGTGCCGTAAGGGGTGGTTCAACCAGTGCGTCGACAAGGCCACCTTCGGCCACGGCGAGTACTTCGGCGACCTGGGCGGCGGCCAGGCGGAGTACGTCGTGGTGCCCATGGCCGACCACTCGATGGAGCCGATCCCACAAGGGATGACCGACGAGCAGGCCATCTTCGTGGGCGACATCCTGTCGACTGGCTTCTTCGGGGCGGAGCGCGCCGAGATCAAGCCGGGCGATGTCGTCGCGATCATCGGCGCCGGACCGGTCGGCCTGATGGCGACCATGTGCGCGCAGCTCTTCGGTCCCTCTCGAATCTTCGTGGTGGACATGATCGATTCCCGCCTGGAGACCGCCCAGGACCTGGGCGGGATCCCGATCAACGCCTCCCAGGTCCATCCGGTGGAGGCGATTCAGGGCTACACGGGGGGCATCGGCGCGGACTCCAGCATCGAATGCGTCGGCCTTCTGTCGGCAGTCGACACTGCCATCAACAGCGTCCGCGGCGGCGGCACCATTTCGATGGTCGGCGTCCCGAGCGCTGTGCTGGGCGACTTCCCCTACCTGACCATGTGGATGAAGTCGCTGACCTTCCGCGCCGGCTGGTGCAACGTGCAGGCGTACATGCGCCCGCTCCTGGATCTCATAGCCGCGGGACGCTTGAAGCCGGAGTCGATCATCAGCCATCGAATGAAACTGGATCAGGCGGAGGAGGCCTACCGCATGTTCGAAGCGCGCGAAGCGACCAAGATCGTCCTGAGGCCCTAGTGGACCGTACCGGCCATATCTGGAGCATCCGACGTTCCAGACGGCCGGGCGCCCTGCGGGCGCTGATGCCCGCGTTGCGGGCCCCGGCGATCGTCGTCAGGCATCGAAAGATGCCATCCTCCTCTCGCCACCCGCGCCTTGGCACCGCCCGTCTGGAACGCCGGTCTTCGAGCCTAC
>JBGOTG010000072.1:0-10694 GCA_041476405.1 Candidatus Dormibacteraceae bacterium
CGGTGATCATGCGAACGATGGACGTCATGCTCGCATGTCCGGGCCTGCTGCTCGTGCTGATCGTGGTGACCATCATCGGCGCCGGCCCGGTCAACGTGATGATCGCGATCGGGGTTTCGTTCATCCCCGTCTTTGCGCGAGTCGTCTACGGCTCGACTCTCGCGGCGAAGGGCCAGGACTATGTCCTCGCCGCCCGGGCGCTGGGCTACTCGCCGCTGCGGATCATGGCGTACCACATCCTGCCCAACGTGCTGACGCAGATCATCGTGATCGCCAGCAGCGCGATCGGTTGGGCGATTCTCACCGCCACCACCCTGAACTTCCTGGGTTTCGGCGTGAAGCTGCCGACGCCCGACTGGGGAGCCGACCTGGCCGCGGGCAAGGACTGGCTTCGTCTCGCCTGGTGGATAGCGACGTTTCCAGGGCTGGCCATCACGGCGATGATCCTGGCAGCCAACTACCTTGGCGACCAGGTGGCCGCCGTTTTCGATCCGCAAAGCCACTGGCGCGACCGCGCCAGCCGAGTAGGAGGGGAATGAGTCTGATGAAGCTGCACATATTGTTCCTGGGGGAGGCCTGCATCGACAAAGGGGCGGTGATCTCTCCGGGCGTCGGCGACGGCAGGCGCATCCACATACCCATCCCGGGCTATCTCGTCCAGACCGACGACGGTAAGAACGTCTTGATCGACACCGGCATGCACAAGAATCACATCGAGGATCCGGAGTACACGTTCAAGGGGCAGGAGATCTCCAAGGTCCTGTTGCCGGTGATGCGGCCGGAGGACTCGATGATCCGCAGGCTGGCCGAGCTCGACCTCTCGCCGCAGGACATCCATTACGTCATCAACACCCACCTGCATTTCGATCACTGCGGAAACAACTACCTCTTCAAGGACTCGACCATCTACGCCAACAAGCAGCATTACGAGTTTGCCAAGGAGAGTCCCAACTTCCCGAATCAGTACTTCGACCTGCCGCACCTCAAGTACGAGCTGCTCGAAGGCGAGCCCGAGATCTTTCCCGGCGTCCAGGCGGTGCTGACCCCCGGGCATGCGCCCTACCACTGGAGCTTCCTGATCAACCTCAAGCACGAGGGCCATGTGCTCCTGTGCAGCGATGCGATCTACTGCCAGGACAACCTCGACCACGACTCCTGGGGCGGGCAGATGGAGCCGGAGGTCGCCAAGGAAAGCGCCAACAAGCTGCTTGCTCTTGCCGACGAGAAGGACGCGATGATGGTCTACGGCCACGATCCGGACCAGTGGCGGACGCTGCGCCACGCGCCGTCCGGGTTCTATTCCTGACGTAGGGGGAGGTTATTGATGGCGGCCAGCGCTCACCTGATCCGAAATGTCACCTTGATCGACGGCCTGGGTGGAGAGCCCCACACTGACTGGGCGGTCGCGGTCGAAGGCGAGCGTATCGCCTGGATCGGCCCCAGCGCCCAGGCGCCCTCGTTCGATTTGCACAGCGTGGTCGATGGCAGGGGCCACTCGCTGCTTCCGGGGCTGATCAACTGTCACGTCCACCTGTGCAACGACGGCTCCGCCGACCTGTTCGGGCAGGTCCTGAACGACAGCGTCCCCATCGCCACGATCCGCAGTGTCATCAATGCCCGCATTACGCTGGCGGCCGGCATCACGACTGTCCGCGACTGCGGCGCGGCGAGCCAGATCGCGATCGAGATCGCCAAGGCGGTGGATCGCGGACTCATCGAAGGCCCTCGGGTTCGCGCGGCGGGCCGGGTCGTGACGATGACAGGCGGCCATGGACACTTCATCGGGCGAGAGGCGGACGGACCGGACGAGGTGCGAAAAGCCGTGCGCGCCGAGATCAAGGGCGGCGCGAACTTCATCAAGGTGATGGCCACCGGCGGCGTGCTTACGCCAGGCGTCGATCCAAGCCAAACCACGTTCCAGCTCGATGAGCTGCAGGCCGCGGTGGAAGAGGCGCACAAGGCGGGGCGTCCCGCCGCGTCACACGCGATCGGCAACGGCGGCATCAAGAACGCTCTACGGGCGGGCATCGACTCGGTCGAACATGGTTTCTATCTCGATGACGAGGCTGTCAACCTCGCCCTGAAGAACCAGACTTTCCTGGTGCCCACCCTCATCGCGGTGGACCAGATAGTCAACAATGGCGCCAAGGGCGGGATCCCCGACTGGGTCGTGAAGAAGGCCGAAGGCGAGAGCGGGCACCACCGCGAGAGCTTCGTCATGGCAGTCAAGTCGGGAGTGCGCATTGCGGCCGGAACTGACGCCGGCACGCCCTTCAATCCGCATGGGGACCTCGCGCTGGAGCTGGCCAAGATGGTCGAGTTCGGCCTGCCGCCGATGCTGGCCCTGGTCGCCGCCACCTCCAACGCAGCTCGACTGCTGCGCATGGACGACGAGATCGGGAGCGTCGAGAAGGGCAAGGTGGCGGACCTCATCCTGGTTCCTGGCGACCCGCTGAAGGACATCGGGGCGATGCGGCGCCCCGCCTTCGTGATGAAGTCCGGGCGAGTCGTTCGCAACCAGATCGGCCACGCCGTCGCTGCGGAGGTGGGCACGACCTGAGCCAGGCCTCCGGGCCTCAGACCGGCGGCCGGCTGCTGGCGGTCGAGGATCTCCGCATTGCCTTTCGAACGCCACAAGGCCCGCTTCATGCGGTGAACGGCGTGAGCTTCTGGCTGGAGCGAGGCGAGACGCTTGCCCTTGTCGGCGAGTCGGGCTGCGGCAAGAGCGCGACGGCGATGTCGTTGACGGGCCTGCTGCCCGCGGGCGCCGCTCGCGTGAGCGGCAGCATTCGGTTCCAGGGCGACGACCTCCTCGCGATGTCCGAGCCAGAGCTGCGTGAGATTCGCGGGCGTCAGATCGCGATGGTCTTCCAGGACCCGATGTCCTCGCTCAACCCCGTGCGGACGATCGGCATCCAGATGGAGGAGATGCTCCGCGTCCACCTGAAGATGTCACGCGGTCAGGCCAGGACGCGCTCGATCGAGCTGCTCGCGTCGGTGGGCATTCCCAGCCCGACGCGCCAGCTGCACGCCTATCCGCACCAGCTGTCGGGCGGCATGCGGCAGCGCGTGATGATCGCCATGGCGATCTCGTGCGAGCCCCAGATCGTCGTCGCGGACGAGCCGACCACGGCGCTCGATGTGAGCATCCAGGCGCAGATCCTGGAGCTTCTCAGGCGAGTCACCGAGGTGCATCGAACCTCCCTGCTCATGGTCAGCCACGACCTGAGCGTCGTCGCCGGCCTCGCGGATCGTATAGCCGTGATGTACGCGGGCGAGATCGTGGAGAGCGGGGCGACGGGGGGCGTCTTTGCACATCCCACCCATCCCTACACGCTGGGCCTGCTCGCTTGCATCCCTCGCCTGGACTCGCCACGCACCGAGACGCTGCGATCGATCGAGGGTGGCTTGCCCGACCCTCACAAGATCAAAGTGGGCTGTCCCTTCGCACCCCGGTGCTCGTTCGTGATGGAGCGGTGCCTGGTGGATCCGCCGGTCCTCGACGAGAAACGCCCCGGGCAGGCGGCGGCGTGCTGGGCCGACCTCTCGAACGCGCCGCTGGAATCGCGGCAGCCGAGCGCGCCGAGCTCTCCACCGGCCCCCGCTCGCGATCAACGGGCTGCCGCCGGTGGCACGCTCCTCGAGGTGTCGGACCTCAAGGTCCACTTCTCGCTGGGAGCGTACGTCCCTCTGCGCCCGCGCCTCATGCTGCGCGCCGTCGACGGCATCAGCTTCGAGGTGCCGCGAGGCCACACTCTTGGGATCGTCGGCGAATCGGGCTGCGGCAAATCGACGACGGGCCGCGCGATTCTCCGCCTCATCGAGCCGACTGCTGGCGCGATTCGTTTCGAGGGCCGCGAGGTGACGCGGATGGGCGATGACGAGCTCAGACACTTGCGACCCCGCATGCAGATGGTCTTCCAGGACCCCTACAGCTCGCTGAATCCCAGGCTATCGGTCCAGGCGGCCATCGGCGAGCCGCTGGTCGTGCATGACGCGCCGGAACGCAAGGCGCTGCCCGAGCGGGTCGCCGAGCTGCTCGAGATGGTGGGCTTGCCCTTTCGCCTCGCCGATCGATACCCGCATCAGCTGAGCGGCGGCCAGCGCCAGCGTGTCAGCATCGCGCGCGCACTCGCGTTACGACCGGCGCTCATCGTGGCCGACGAGCCCACCTCGGCGCTGGACGTGTCAGTCCGAGCGCAGATCCTGAACCTCATGCGCGAGCTGCAGGTGGAGCACGACCTCACCTATATCTTCATCAGCCACGACCTCAGCATCATCCGCCACATGAGCAACGTGGTCGCGGTGATGTACCTGGGCAAGGTCGTCGAGATCGCCGATCGCGACACGATCTATGCGAACCCGCAGCACCCGTACACGCAGGCTCTGCTCGCTGTGGTGCCGGTGCCGGACCCCGAGGTGGAGCGCAAGCGGAGGCGAGTTCCTATCAAGGGGGACATTCCGAACCCGGCGCACCCGCCCGAGGGCTGCCGCTTCAACACACGGTGCCCGCTAGCCTTCGACCGATGCTTCAAGGAAGAGCCGCCGCTGGCGGATCTTGGGCGCGGTCACCTGGCGGCGTGCTTTCTGGCCACGCCCGACACGTCCGGGGAGAGCGCATTGTCGATGAGCCGCCAGCCACACAATCGATAGGGGAAGAGGAGATGCTGAAGGAAGCGCTGAAGCTGGCCAGGGAAGGCCAGGACCAATCGGACGCCGACCTGTTCGAAGAGCTTCGCATCCCGAGCATCAGCGCGCTGCCCGAGTATCGCGAAGACGTGCGGCGCAATGCGCGCTGGCTCGCCGAGCGCATGGAACGCCTGGGGTTCACCACCTCGATCACCGACGTGCCAGGCGGCCGTCACCCGGTTCTGCAGGGCGACCTCGTCGTCGACGCCAAGGCCCCGACGCTCACGATCTACGGTCACTACGACGTGCAGCCGGCCGATCCGGTCGACCAGTGGATCAGCCCGCCGTTCGAGCCGACGGTACGCGACGGCCGAGTTTTCGCACGGGGTGCGGCCGACAACAAAGGCAACCACATGGCCGCACTCAAGGCGGTCGAGTTCTCTCGGCAAGCGGGCGGCCCGCCGATCAACGTCCGGTTCCTGATCGAAGGCGAGGAGGAGATCACCGGCGAAGCGCTCGGCAACTATGTCCGCCAGAACGCCGCGAGGCTGCGCACCGACTGGGTGGTGGTCTGGGACGGCGGTTTCACCGAGGACGGCTACCCCGCGCTGACGGTCGGTCTCCGGGGCATCCTGTACGTCGAGCTCGAAGCGATCGGCCCGGGCATCGACCTGCACTCAGGAGTCTATGGGGGTGTTGCCCCCAACCCCCTCAACACGCTGGCTCACGTCATCTCGGCGCTCAAGGGCAAGGACGGCCGGATCACGATTCCGGGCTTCTACGATCGCGTGCGCCCGCCGACAGCCCAGGAGCTCAAGGATTGGGAAGAGCCGGCCGAGTACGCGGACAGGCTCAAGCAGCTCACGCAATCCAGCGCGCTCGAGGGTGAGGCCGGGTATTCGCTGCTGGTACGCCAGTGGGCCCGGCCGACGCTCGATGTGCATGGCATGATCGGAGGCTTCACCGGAGAGGGCGTGAAGACGGTCATTCCCTCGCGGGGGATGGCGAAGGTCAGCATGCGCCTGGTTCCAGACCAGGACCCGGACGAGATCCTGCGCAGCCTAAAGGCGTACGTGGCCGAGCTCTCGACGGACGGCGTCAAGATCGAGGTGCGCCGGCTCGGCGCCACCCGCCCGGTGCTGATCGATGCCGATCACGCGGCCGCCGCGGCAGCCATCGAGGCATTCAAAGCGGCGTTCGGCCGTAAGCCGCGTCTGGTCCGCTCGGGAGGTTCGGTGCCGGTCTCGATCGACCTGCAGGAGGCGCTCAAGGCGCCGATGATTGCCAGCGGGCTGCCGGAGGCGGATAGCGCGCCACACTCGCCGAACGAGCGCTACAGCCTCGACCAATACCATCGTGGGATCGAGATGCTGATTCGATTCATGTACGCGCTCCCGTCAGGTGCTCGCGGGTGACGAACATGCACAACATCGCGGTGATCGCCGGTGACGGCGTCGGGAAAGAGGTCGTTCCTGAGGGGATCAAGGTCATGGAGGCCGCGCTGCCGGGCCTGCGGTTCGAGCTCTTCGGCTGGGGCAGCGACCATTACGCGAAGACCGGGCGAATGATGCCTGAGGACGCGCTGGAAACATTGCACCGATACGACGCGATCTACCTCGGCGCGTGCGGCTGGCCCACGATTCCGGACCACATCAGCCTGTGGGGCCTGCTGCTCCCCATCCGCAAGGCGTTCGAGCAATACATCAACCTTCGGCCGGTCCGCTGCCTGCCCGGCATCAAGAGCCCGCTGGCCGGGCGAGGGCCGGACGACGTGGACATGCTCTTCATCCGTGAGAACACCGAGGGCGAGTATTCCGGAGCCGGCGGCCGGGTGCACGTCGGGCATGCCACAGAGGTGGCCGTCGAAGTTCCCGTATTCAGCCGCCACGCCATCGAACGCTGCGCGCGCTTTGCGTTTGAAAGGGCGCGAGAGAGGAAGCACCGGCTTGTCAGCGTGACGAAGTCGAACGCCAGCCGCTACGCGTACGTCCTGTGGGACGAGGTCGTGGTCGGCCTCGGCAAGGATGAGTTTCCCGACGTGACGATCGAACGGGTCCACGTCGATGCCATGGCGGCGCGCATGGTGATGCGGCCTGACACGATCGACGTGGTCGTCGGCTCCAACCTCTTCGCCGACATCCTCACCGACCTCGGCGCGGCGATCCAGGGCAGCCTCGGACTCGGTGCGTCGGCCAATCTCAACCCGGAGCGCGAACACCCGAGTCTGTTCGAGCCCGTACACGGCTCGGCTCCCGACATCGCGGGCAAGGCCAGGGCGAACCCGATCGGCGCGATCTGGAGCGGTGTGTTGATGCTCCGCCATCTCGGCGAGGCCGCGGCCGCGGCTCGGATCGAGGCCGCCATCGAGCGGGTGGCTGCCGAAGGCGAGTTCCGCACCGTCGACCTGGGCGGCACGGCGGGCACCAACGAGGTGGGGGATGCCATCGCAAGGCAGGTGAAGGGCAGATGAGCTTCCAGGTCAAGGGCGAGGAAGCCGTCGGCGCCGCCGTGCGCATCGACGACGCGTGGGAGCTCGTCGAGCGTTTCTCGCACCTGGTTCGTGACTCCGGCGGCGGCGACGAAGCCAAGGCGGTGGATTTCATCACCGGTCGCCTTGGCGCTTGGGAAATCGACCACAGTCTCCATCACCCAGAGCTGTTGATCAGCATTCCCAAGCACGCGAGCGTCTCGGTTGGGTCGCGGACCTATGCGGCGAAGACGCCGAGCATGGCCATGTCGACGCCTCCGGGCGGCATCACCGCCGCCGTGGTCTATGAGCCGACCGGCTTCGCCAAGTCGTCGTCGGACATCTTCGCTCCTGCGGTTCGGGGCACGGCCGATGTCCGCGGGAAGCTCGTGATTTGCGAAGGTCAGCCCATGGGCGGCAAGGTGGCGGAGCTCGAGGCAAGGGGAGCCGTGGGCGGCATCTTCATCTCGCCAGGAGAGCGCATCCATGAAGGGATAGTCACCACGATCTGGGGCTCTCCTGACCTCACGAGCCTGCATCGGAAGCCCAGGCTCCCGGTGGTCAGCGTGTCGCGCCCGGACGGCGAGGAGCTGGTCGCCAAGGTCAAAGCCGGTGACCTTCAGGCCCATGTGATCGCGGAGCTCTCCGAAGCCTTTGTCCCGATCCCGGTCCTCGTGGCCGAGATCCGGGGCACCCTCGAGCCAGAGCGATTCGTCATGGTCCACGGCCACATCGATTCGTGGCACTACGGGGTCGGCGACAACGCGACCGGCGACGCGACGCTGCTCGAGGTGGCAAGGGTCCTCAGCGTGGTTCGCGACCGCCTACTTCGCTCGGTGCGAATCTGCTGGTGGTCGGGTCATTCGCACGGGCGCTACGCCGGCTCGACCTGGTACGCGGACCAGTTCGCTCTCGACCTTGAGCGCAACTGCATCTGTCACATCAACTGCGACTCACCCGGCTGCCGGGACGCGGATTCGTTTGAAGACGTTTGTGCGATGGCTGAGACCAGCGACTTTGCCAAGAGCGCCATCCGCGATTTCGTCGGCGCGGCGGCATCGACTCAGCCACCGATCCGCGGCGGCGATGTGTCGTTCTTGAACCTCGGCCTGTCGACCCTTTTCATGCTCAGCTCCAACATGTCGAATGAGACTCGCAAGGCTCGTGGCCTGTATGGCGTGGGGGGTTGCGGGGGCAACATCGAGTGGCACACGGAGGCAGACACCATCGAGATTGCCGATCGGCAAGCCTTGCTTCGGGACATGGGCCTCTACGCTGGCGTGGTATTCCGCGCTGCCAACCTGGCGGTGCATCCACTCGACTTCCGAACCACGCTCGCCCAGATTGCGGACACACTTGCCGGCTACAGGGCGGAGCTTGGAAATCGAATCGATTGGGATCCGCTCGACCGAGGCCTGGCCGCCGCACAGTCGACTGTCGATCGGCTATATGCGTTGTCGTCGAACGTGACGTCAGTCGATGAGGCTCGAACCTATAACGACGCGCTTCTAGCGATCGGCCGAGCCTTGGTGTCGGTCCTCTACTCGCGAGCGGGCACTTACCGGCAGGATCCAGCGGACCACTTCAAGCTGCTGCCCGAGTTCGGTGCCGCGGCGGAGGCGGTGGGTTCTGTGCCTGACGGTGTCCTGCGCACCGAGTTGACGCGAGCCTCCAACCGTCTGCGCCGCGCGCTCGCCGATGCGGCCAACGCGGCGGAATCCGTAATTCGGCAAACGTCCCGAACAGAGACGGCGCACGGTTGAGATGGACGCTACGCCGCAGCCTTTTGATCAGGAGGGCGGGTGGAGTAGTGGTGGCCGCCCATCTACACAGCTTTGGCCTCATCCCTGGCCTCGACGAACACCCTCGTGGCCCGCTCCAGGTCTTCTCGTGAGTGAGCTGCCGATACTTGTGCCCGAATTCGCGCCTTGCCCATCGGCACCACCGGGAACGAGAAGCCGATCACGTAGACGCCCTTGGACAACATGACCTCCGACATGCGTGCCGCAAGCCCGGCGTCGCCGATCATCACCGGGACGATCGGATGTTCTCCGGGCAGGATGTCGAAACCCTCGGCCGTCATCCGCAACCGGAAGAGCGCCGTGTTCTCCCGAAGCTTTTGCCTGAGATCCGACGCCGAACTCATGAGTTCGAGGACCTTGAGGCTCGCCGCGACAATGGGCGGCGGGACTGAATTCGAGAACAGGTAAGGCCGCGAGCGCTGGCGCAGCATGGCGACCAATTCCTTGCGTCCTGACACGTAGCCTCCGCTTGCTCCGCCAAGCGCCTTGCCCAGCGTGCCCGTGATCGCGTCGATGCGGCCCATGACTCCAAAGTGCTCGTGCGTGCCGCGCCCGCCATCGCCTACGAAGCCGACCGCATGCGAGTCGTCGACCATGACGAGGGCGTCGTGGCGTTCGGCGAGGTCGCAAATCTGCGGCAACGGGGCCAGGTAGCCGTCCATCGAGAAGACGCCATCCGTGACGACGATCCGATAGCGCGCGTCGGACGCCTCCTTCAGCTGGCGTTCGAGATCCTCCATGTCGCGGTTCGCGTAGCGGAATCGCCGCGCCTTGCAGAGCCGGATGCCGTCGATGATGCTGGCGTGGTTCAGAGCGTCGGAGATGATGGCGTCGCGCTCATCGAACAGCGCCTCGAAGATGCCGCCGTTGGCGTCGAAGCATGATGAGTAGAGGATCGTGTCTTCGGTGCCCAGAAATTCGGTGATCCCGGCCTCGAGCTCCTTGTGGATCTCCTGCGTGCCGCAGATAAAGCGAACCGACGCCATCCCGAAGCCCCAGCGGTCCAACGCCTCCTTCGCGGCGGCCACGACCGCAGGATGGTCGGCGAGGCCCAGGTAATTGTTGGCGCACAGGTTGAGTACCGCACGGTCCAGGACGCCGACGACCGAGCCCTGCGCCGTGGTCAGCACCCGTTCTGGTTTCTCCAGCCCAGCGCTACGAATCTCGGCCAGCTGAGAGACCAGGTCGGATCGCATCCGTTCGAAACTCATTGCAACCTCGGAGCTAATTGGCGGTCCAGTCGAGCACGACCTTTCCGCACTTTCCGGTGTGCGCGATGGCGAAGGCCTCTTCGAACTGGTGGTAGGGGAAGCGATGCGTGATCACGGGCGATATGTCGAGACCCATCTGCGTGTATACGGACATCTCGTACCACGTGTCGAAGATCTGGCGTCCGTACACGCCCTTCACCGTGAGCATCTTGAAGACGAGCTGAGTCCAATCGACTGCGAATTCATGGTCAGGCAGCCCGAGCATGGCGATTCGGCCGCCGTGAGACATGTTCGCCATGATGGAACGCAACGCACTGGCCTCGCCGGACATCTCGAAGGCGACGTCGAACCCTTCCTTCATGCCGAGCTCTTCTTGTACGGCGCCCAGCGTCGTGCTGCGCACGTCCACCGCTCGGGTAACGCCAATCTTGCGCGCCAGGTCCAGGCGGTAGTCGTTGACGTCGGTCACCACCACGAATCTCGCGCCATTGTGCCGCGCGACCAGAGCTGCCATGAGCCCGATAGGTCCCGCGCCGGTGATCAGTACATCCTCCGCAATGACAGAGAACTGTGAGGCGGTGTGCA
>JBGOTG010000073.1:0-10603 GCA_041476405.1 Candidatus Dormibacteraceae bacterium
ATCGATCCGCGAGCCTGACGAACGGAGCTTTCGAGCTCTGGGCTTCGCGGACCAGCCGCACGATTCCGGCGTAGGTGCTTTCCTCTGCCGTCGTCAGCGCGCGGATGTCAAAGGGTGCGCCGGCGTTCACCACACCACTGCGAACCCTGTCTCCAAGCATGCGTTCGGCCGGCCTGGACTCGCCGGTGAGGGCGGACTCGTCGAGCACCGCCGCCGCCGACGTGATCATGCCGTCGACAGGCACCACCTCACCTGGCTTCACCATCAGCCGATCGCCTTCCCTCACGTCAGCGATGTCGGGCGAGGTCAGATCGCCTCCCTCGTAGCGATGGACGACACGAGGCGCCCGCGCCAGCAGCGCAGACAGCTCGCGGCGGGCGCGGGAGCTGGCGAACCGTTCGAGGGCCTGGCCGCCGGAGAGCATCAGGCCGACCACCGCCCCGGCGAGAAACTGACCCAGCACCAGCGATCCCGCCATCGCCATCAGAGCGATCAGGTCGACTCCGGTCTCGCGATGCAGCAGGTCGCGTGTCACGGAGATGCCCAACGGGATCAGGGCGAGGACTACGGCGGCCGCCCAGGCGACGTCTGCAGCATCGTGGGCGCCCGAGATCCAGAGCGAGGCGCCGACCACCATCGCGCCGAGGACGAGCAGCAGGATGGCCAGCGGGCTCCCATCGAGGGGCAGGCTCGCCATTCGTTCGCGCAGCGATCTTGAAGCGGCGCGACGGGCAGGGTGTTCGCGGTGCGGGGTCGGCGCCCGGTGGCGCGCCTCCCAGTGCAGCATCAGCGTCCCTGGTGCAACACAGGGTCCGCGAGTTGGTGCCAGCCGCGGTCGCGTTTCCGGTCCGGCGTCGGGGTGCTGAAACGGACCTCGAGCACTCCTGGCACCGTGAGCGCGACGGCCTCGGCCAGCCTGCGGCCGGCCCCCAGGTGGTCCATGCGTATGGCGACCACGCCATTCGAAACGTTGACTGCTTCGGGTTCGGTCCCCAAGCCCACCTCCGCGAGCTGGCGCACGATCTCAGACTCGATGTCCTGGTCTCTGAGGGTGATCACCCTGACCAGGTCGCGCCGGCTCACGACACCGATCACCTTGCGTCCCCTCACGACAGGGACCCGCTTGATGCCGGCCTCCAGCATGATTCGAGCCGCCTGGGAGACCTGGCAGTTCGCGGTGACCACCATCACGTCCCGGGTCATGACCTCGGCAACCGTCTTCGGTGTGCTGCCTGCGCTGGGCGGCTGCGGCGTCGCCATCGTGCGCGGATCCGGCCGCATCTCGAGCTGGAGCAGGTCGGCTTCGGACACGATGCCCTCGAGCCGGCCCCTGGCGTCGACGACCGGCAGCGCGGAGATGCCGCGCTCGACCAGGAGCCGCGCAGCTTCCTTGATGCCCGTGCTCGCCGCCACCGTGATGACGGGACGCGACATGATCTCGGAGACCTTCATGCCGTCAACGTTGAGGCCGGATGGCGGCCCGGATAAGGTACGAGAGACCTCAAGTTCGCAGGCCCATCGACCCTGAGAATTCCCGCCATCCAAGAGCGATCTTTCGCTTGAGATGCTGTATCCGACCCTGATTCTGCTCTGGTGCCTCTTCTCCGCCGCGTTCGCGCTGGCCTTCGGCAAAATCGCCGTCAGCGGCCGCCGGGGCTGATCTGGCGGTCTCCGGCACCCTCCGCCCGGCTTCAGCATCCGGGCCCGCGAGCGTTAAATGATGCGCGTGACGGTCCAGGCCACCAGGGACTCGTCAGCCGCGCTATCGAGCTTGGGCCTCATCGAAGCCGCGCGATTGCCGCCGGCAGAAGTGCTCGTGCGGCTTGGCAGCGGCGAACCCGGGCTCAGCTCCGAAGAGGCGGCGGCAAGGCTCCGTGCCTACGGCCCGAACGCCATCCGCAGCCACGGCGCACGGCCGCTCTCGATCCTCGCAAGGCAGTTGCGGAACCCGCTTCTGCTCCTGCTCGGCGCGGCGACGATCACCTCGCTGATCGTCGGACAGCGAACCGACGCGATCATCATCCTGGCCATCGTCGCCCTCAGCGTCGGCCTCGGGTTCTTCAACGAGTACCGGTCGGAGAGGGTCGTGGAGGCGCTCCACGCGAGCATCCGCCACCGCACCCTGGTCTTGCGAGACGGCTCGTCGGTGGCCATCGATGTCACGGAGGTGGTGCCTGGTGACGTCGTGCTGCTGCGTACAGGCGACCTGGTGCCTGCCGACCTGCGACTGCTCGATGCCCGAGAGCTCGAATGCGACGAGGCAGTGCTCACCGGCGAAGCGATGCCGAAGACGAAGCGGACGGAACCCGAGCCGCAGCCAGACCTCATGGAGCTGGGCCTGCGGTCGGTCGCGTACATGGGGACGACTGTGCGGGGTGGGTCCGGAACCGGCGTCGTCCTGCAGACCGGGCTTCGCACGGCGTTCGGAAAGATCGCGGTCCGGTTGGGCGACAGGCAGCCGGAAACGGTCTTCCAGCGCGGGCTTCGTAGCTTTTCGATCCTGCTGGTCCGCGTGACCGCAGTTCTGGCGGGCGGCATCTTCGTCGCCAACTCGCTGTTGGGCCGGCCGATCCTTCAGTCCGCCCTCTTCTCGCTCGCGATCGCAGTCGGCCTCACCCCTCAGCTGCTGCCGGCCATCGTCACGGTGAGCCTGGCTTCGGGCGCGCGCAACCTGGCTCGGCGGCGAGTCGTGGTCAAGCGTCTGATCAGCATCGAGGACCTCGGGAACATCGAGATCCTGTTCACAGACAAGACGGGCACGTTGACGGAGGGCCGCATCAGCTATCAGGAGGCGATCGACCCGGCGGGCGCGCCGAACGACGAGGTCCTGCGGTTCGGCCTCCTGTGTTCTGCGGGCGACAGCTCTGACCCTGGTGGCTCGGGGAATGCGCTGGACGAGGCCCTGCTGGCCGCCGGCGCTCCTCCGGCCGGCTATCAAGTGATCGACAGGCTGCCGTTCGACCACGAGCGGCGCCTGGTGTCGACGCTGGTGGCCGCGCCCGATGGTCAGAGGCACCTGGTGACGAAGGGGGCGCCGGAGTCTCTGCTGCCCCGCTGCCTCGACGTGGCGCCCGCGGCCGAGGCCACACTGGAGCGGCTCTTCGCCTCCGGGGCGCGGGTGGTCGCGGTGGCGGTGCGCAAGTGGGACGGCGGATCACGCTGCGCGCTGGCTGACGAGCGAGACCTCGAGCTCAAGCGCTTCATCACGTTTCTCGACGCGCCGAAGGCCGACGCCGCCGAGTCCCTTGCGCAGCTCAAACGGCTTGGCGTCGAGGTCAAGCTCGTCACGGGAGACAACGTGCTGGTGGCGGAATCGGTGTGCCGCACGCTGGGCCTCGACTACGGAGAGGCGATCACCGGGCCGGAGCTCGAGAAGCTGAGCGACCAGGAGCTGATCGAGCGGATGCCGCGGACGGGCATCTTCGCTCGGGTCTCGCCGGAACAGAAGTCACGAATCATCACAGCCCAGCGCGGCCTCAACAAAGACGTGGGCTTTCTCGGCGATGGAGTGAACGACGCAGTGGCGCTGCGAGACGCGGACGTCGGGATCTCTGTCGACACAGGCAGCGAGGTCGCCAAGGACGCGGCGGACATCGTCCTGCTCGGGAAGGACCTCGGGATTCTGGCCGGCGGCGTGCTCGAAGGCCGGCGGATCTTCTCCAACACCATGAAGTACGTGTTGATGGGGACGTCGTCCAACTTCGGCAACATGTTCAGCGCGGCCGGCGGCTCGCTGCTGTTGAACTTCCTGCCGATGACGCCGACCCAGATCCTGCTCAACAACCTCCTCTACGACGCCGGTGAGATGACCATGCCCACCGACCGGGTAGACCCTGAGCTGCTGGAGCGCCCGGCCCAGTGGGACATTCGGTTGATCCGCCGCTTCATGATCTTCTTCGGCCCGATCAGCTCGATCTTCGACTTCATGACCTTCGGGGTCATGCTCTTCGTCTTCCACGCGCGAGGGAGTCTCTTTCAGACCGCCTGGTTCACAGAATCGCTCGCCACGCAGAGCCTTGTCATCTTCGCCATCCGCACTCGCCGCTCGCCTTTCTTTCGCAGCCGCCCGGGGTTGGCGCTGACTCTGGGGACCATCGGCAGCGTCGCGGTCGGCTTCACCCTTCCGTTCACGCCGCTGGCCGGCCTGTTCGGGTTCTCACGCCTGCCTGCCGGCTTCCTGGCGATCCTGGCGGTGATGGTGGTCGTGTACCTGGCCCTGGTCGAGCTTGGCAAGTCTTTCTTCTTCGGCCTGCGCCCGAGCCGACCCCGCCTGCCGATTTCCCGGTGGAGGCGGCCGCCCGCGATCCAGAGAATCGAACGGCTCGCTTCGCGCTGGACGGTGCGGCCCAGGCCTCGGCGCGACTCCACCGAATAGAAGGAGCCGGGTCCGGCCGCGTGCCGGCCCGGCTCCTCTTGCGGGATCAGGTGGTCGGTGCGAAAGTCGACGGCCGCGGCGCTGGCGCCGGAATTCGCTGCTGCTGGACCGCCATTCCGTCGGGCCCGGCGATCAGGTAGGCGACCATCGCCGCGAATCCGAGCAGGCCGATCACTACGCTCAGCAATCCGCCTGCAAGCAGAATTGCGAACCAGGTCTTGTCCTGCAGCTTGTAGGTGTTGACAAGCGCGCCGATCCAAGCCGCGAGCTGGACTATGCCGCCGAGCGCGGTGATGCTGAATCCCGCGATCATGACGCCGACCATCGTCCAGAAGAAGCCGTCGAAGCTTGGTACGAAGTGATAGCCATTCTCGGTTCCGGTGGTGGTGAACGTGCCGCCGTAAGCGAGCATCAGGCCGATGCTGAGTCCGGCGACCGCCAGCCCAAGGGCCAGCGCCACCAACCCCGCGATCCATGTTCTCGTCACAGTCGTCTTTTTCATTTTCTCCTCTCCTCGAGATGACCCAGCCCTCGCCGGAGGGCTGCGTCGGAATACGGATTGGTCAAGCGGTTGCAGCGTGCCTGGTGTTGGTGTTGCCCTCCAGCAGGTGCCTCGTCGTCGCGACCAGCCAGATCACGACAGTCGCACCCATCATCGCGACGAGATACGGCAGCGTGTTGACAAAGAGGCCGATCACTCCGAGGGCGAGCAGCACGATTCCCGTGGCGACTGCGGCGATCACGAACGGGTCCTTCATCGAGAAGGCCATCGCGGCCGAGCCGCTAATGCTGCAGGCGCTGAGGCCGACGATTCCGAGAGCGATGATGCCGGCTCGGGCGTCACCCAACAGCGGCCAGTTCCACCCCTGCGTCACGGACAGGGCCATCGCAAGCCCGACGACGGTGAGCAACGTCGCCCCTGCTTCCTTCCAGATCTTCATCTCTTTTCACCTCCAGGTCGAGCCTAGACGGCGGCCTGCCGGAGCAACAGTGGCGTGCGTCCCGGCACGTGGGGGACCGTCGACCCTCGCGTCCTCGAGTGCGACGCGCGAGATTGGAAGCGGAGGTGAAATGGCAACAGCACCCGGCCGGACGCTCTGAGCATCCGGCCGGGTCTCTCCCCCTTGGGTACTAACCCGCGGCCCTACCCCGCCAGCGCAGGGGTCATCTCGCGCGCCGGAACCGCACTCAGCTCTTTGACTCCAGGCGTCCTGTCGACGAGCACGGGTACCTGGGCCATCTGAATGACCTTGTGGGTGACGCTGCCGAGCAGCAGACCCTGAACATCGGAGAGGCCGCGTGAGCCCATCACGATGAGGTCGATGTTGTGAGCGGTGGCGGTCTCGACGATCGCCTTCGCCACGTGCCCGGCGGCCATGTCTCGCAGCTCGCCTGTCGCTGTGATGCCGGCGTCGCGAACAGTCTTGACCGCGTCGTAGACCAGCCGCGTCGCGTCGGCCGGGCTCTCGAGAGAGTAGACGACGGCGCGGCCGCGGTCGTGCTCGCTCACGTGCAAGACGACGGCGTCGCTGCCGAACTTCCGAGCTATCGCGATAGCAGTGGGCAGTGCCTGCTGCGAGTATGTCGAACCGTCGATTGCGACCAGGATGTGCTTGAACATCTCATTCACCTCAATTCCAAGATATGACGAGTGTCCCTGTGCGCCTGGTCGAAAAGCAGAGTCGAACGACCCGGCTGGAGCAGGTCTCATGCTCGCGCCTGCCGGTCGCACCCCCTGTTCCGACATGCCCGCAGCAGCCATGAGGATCTCGGCCAGGTGGTTCCACATCACCATGTGCGCCTCCCCCGGGCAGACCCTCAGGGTGGCACCGGGAATGACCGATGCGAGGTACCGACCGTGGTGCAGCGGGACCACTGTGTCCTCGTCCCCGTGCCAGAGCTGCACGGGCACCCTGATGTCGTCCAGCGCAAAACCCCAGGGTCGAGCCAGCACGCGGACGTCCTGAACGTATCCCCACGCGCCGGGCCTGACGGCCTCGCGAAGGGTCTCGACTGCACCGCTGCTGACAGCAGGCATCTTGAGCCAGCGCCGGTCGGCCGGAGGCTTGTCACGGTTGGCCTGCTCGACGAAGAAGCGTGGATAGCGGCGGACCAGCCCGCTCAGCACCGACGCCCCTGCGTCGAGGAGCCACGGCGCGTGCGACCCCAGCCACACGCCGGCGCGGGTCATGAAGCGCATGCCGGCAAGAGCGCCTTCCCGCTGCATCGGTGCAGGACAGCCGCTGACCACCACCTCGGTCAGGCGCTCGGGTATCGCCGCGGCACACGCCAATGCATAGATTCCCCCGCCGGACAGGCCCGTGATGCCGAATCGCCAGATCCCGAGGTGGTCTGCGAGCTCGGCGACGTCTGACGGCCAGTCGAGCAGGCGACGGTGGGGATGAGGATCGGACATCCCGTAGCCGGGACGGTCCGGGGTGATCACTCGGACGCCAATGAGGCGGTAGAAGTCGAGCTCCGCCTGGTGCTCCAATCTGGAGCCCGGCATGCCGTGCTGGTGGATGATCGGCACACCTTCGGGATCGCCCACCTCCGTGTAGGCAAGTCTCCTTCCGTCGCGAAGGCTGATCACTCGAGTCACCGGCCTGTCGCGATCCTCCCACCCTTCGGCATCGCGTTGCACAAGCACCGCCATGGTGGGTCCAGCGTCGCGCGGCAGGCGATCTCAGAGTCAGTGTCAAACGACCCTATGGAGTGGGGCCCGGTGGCCTGAGATCGATCGGTCGCCTGGTCCCGATTCGCGCCCGACCTATGGCCCTGTACGTGGCGCGAGCCGGCAAGTAGCGTGGAAATCGAAGCCAACGGTGGATTGAACGTGGAGGTGCACGATGACCACCCGAACCGTTTCCGATGAGCTCATGGAGCTCGACCGTCCGTTTGCGGAATTCTTTCGCACGCTGACCAGCCCATGGCCGTTCCGCCCACTCCTGGCGCTGACGCCCGGCAAGCACTTCATCCCGACCGCCGATGTCTTCGCCCGCAACGGCGACCTCGTCGTTCGGATGGACCTTCCCGGGATGGACGCGAAGGACATACAGGTGAAGTTCGAGTCGGGCGAGCTCACCGTGACAGGCGAGCGCAAGGCCGAGAAGGAGGTCAAGGAGGAGGGCTACTACCGAAAGGAGAGCAGCTACGGCTCCTTCGAGCGGCACATCTCGCTCCCCAAGGCCGTCAAGGAGAGCGACATCAAGGCCGAATACGACAACGGGGTGCTCGAGATCAGCGTCCCTCGCGAAGCCGGCACGGACGGCAAGCCGCTTGCGAAGACGATCCCCGTCAAGACCCCGGTCGTGCCCGCCAAGCCCGTCAAGGCCTGAGCGCGCGCGAGATCGGAGAAGGGGCCGGAGCCTCTCCGGCCCCTTCGTTCGTCTACCCCGGGCCGCTTCGGAACCGGCGGCCGCTGAGCAGGGCTGGGTACACGGCGATCCAGTGCTCGCGCTCCCCAGGCGCCAGCGGGTCGACCTTGCGGGCCCGCAGGGCCTTCGAGAACGGGTCGGCGCCGGCGGTCACCTCCTGCGCGACTCCTTTCAGCACCACGCTCCAGCCGGCCTTCGCCTCGATGTCCCAGTCGTCCACTTCGAACGCGACCCTGGATTGCACCGACTGGGCGAGCTTGGTGCCAGGGGCGGTCCTGAACACGACAATGGCGCCGTCGGTCGCGTAGTTCACCGGGAAGATCTCAGTCTCGTCACCGAATGGAAAAGCGATGCGGCCGACGCTGCGCGAGGCCAGCAGCTCGCGGCACTGGTGCTCCGAGAGGATCTCCAGGCTGCCGGCGGACGATGCTTCGTCACTTGTTGGCATAGGGCTTCTTGTGCGCACTGTACAGGTCGTCGATCACGTCCTGGAAGTGCCTGTCGATGACCCGCCGCTTCTTCTTCAGGGAAGGGGTGAGCTCCTCGAACTCCTCGGTGAAGTCCCGGGGCAGCACCGCGAAGTATTTGACTGTCTCGAAGCTGGCCTGACCCTGGTTCACAGCATCCACGACCGCTGCGAAATGAGCATGGACGCGGGGGTCGGCCACGAGCGATGCCGGCGCGCCTTCGAGGCCCATGTCCGCCTTGAGCGCCTGCCAGTCGGGCACGATCAGGGCGACGACGTAGGGGCGCCCGTCACCCACCACGAGCGAGGACTTGACGTATCGGTCGTTCTCGATCTGAAACTCGATCGGCAGCGGGGCCACGTACTTCCCGCCTGAGGTCTTGATGAGGTCCTTCTTGCGGTCGGTGATCGTGAGGAAGCCGTCCTTGTCGATGAATCCCATGTCTCCCGTCTGGAGCCAGCCGTCGACGATGGTTGCGCTGGTGGCGGCCGGCAGGTTCAGGTAGCCGGCCATCACCCCGGGTCCCCGGACCTCGATCTCTCCGTCCGTGGCGACCCGCAGCTCCGTTCCCGGAAGGGGCCGGCCCACCGTTCGGTAGCGATGCTCCTGCTCCGTGTTGGACGTCACCCCGGACGTGGCCTCGGTCAGGCCCCAACCCTGGAGGATCTTGACCCCGAGCGCCCAGAAGAACTCTTCGACCTTCTCGTTGAGGGGGGCTCCGCCGCTGATGAAGAATCGAAGCCGCCCGCCCGTCAGGCGCCGTCGAAGCTGTGCGAGGACCAGGCCTTCGGCGATCCTCATGCGCGGCTTGATTGCCGGCAGCCAGCCGCCCCGAGAGTTCTCGGCGCCCACCGACAGTGCCCACCTGAATATCGCCCGCCTGTGGATCGACTGCTTGCGAACCTGGTCGTTGACCGCCTCGTAGACCTTCTCGAAGACCCGTGGAACGCCCAGCATGATGGTCGGCCGGGCGACCTGGATGTCTTCGACGAGCGTGTCCAGGCTTCGCGCCAGCCAGATGGAGGCGCCGGCACTCGTCGGGACGAAGATCCCGTCAACCCGCTCCATGACGTGAGAGTAGGGGAGGTACGACAGGATCACGTCATCCGGCCCGATGCTGAACACCTCGAGGCAGCTTCGCGCCGCCTCCACGAAATGGCGGTGGGTGAGGACCACACCCTTGGGATCCCCGGACGTGCCTGACGTGTAGATGATCGTGGCGACGCCATCGGGGTCGAGCGCCTCGAGCCGTGCCTCGACCTCACGCCTGAGCTCCGGCTCGGGTTCGCTCCGTGCCCACCGTGCGATCTCGTCGTCCATCGAGAAGATCTGACCGAGCTGCGGCAGGCCCTTCGCCTTCGCGGCCATCTCCGCATCCGAGACGATGCCGAATCGAGCCCTGGAGTCGGTGGCGATATGTCCGGCGACCCGCGGGGACAGGGTCGGATAGATGGGCACCGTGATCCCGCCGGCGGCGCTGATCCCCAGGTCGCAGTACAGCCACTCGGGACGGTTGGGCGACATGAGCGCGACAGGATCACCTGGCTTGAGCCCGGCCTGGACGAGGCCGCAGGCGACGCGGGTTGCGCGTTCGGCGGTCTCGGCCCAGCTCAGCGTGCGCCACGAATCGTCTCGAAAGAAGTGCAGGTAGTCGCGATCGCCATAGCGCTTCGCTTGCTCGAAGAAGACCGCAGGGATCGTTTGCGCTGCTCCCGTCTTTGCCAGGTCGGTGACCGTTTCCAACCCGGCTTGAATCCTCACATCGCCCTCTCGCCGGCGGACAACCGCTGCGCCAGCTGCGGCGACTCGTGGCTCAGATGCGTGTCGTCCAGACGAAAGGTGAGCGCGCTTTCGACATCCACCACGCCTGCGACCCCGGCGACGACGCGAGTCACCAGCTGGGCCAGGCTCTTGGTCTCCACCTCCCCGGTCAGTGTCACCACGCCGTCCAGCACGTCGACGTCGACGCTGCGGCGGTCGATCCACAGGGCACCTTCGAGCACGTCCTCCGCGACCTCACGCCGGATCGACTCGTCGCTTCGAAGGAACGCCTTCAGCAGGTCGTGGCGGCTGACGATGCCCACCAATCGACCATGGGCGTCGACGACCGGCAGCCGCTTCACGGTCCTCTTGTGCATGAGCCTGGCGGCCTCGGCCAGCGAGGCGCCCAAGCCGACGCACAGGGCGGGCGAGGTCATCACGTCGCCCGCGGTCCGTCCAGTGGCCTGGCGCTCGTGGCGACGCCCAAGGTGGGCGTCGGGCCCGCGGCTCTCCTCCTTGAGCAAAAGGTCGAACTCGGAGATGATCCCGAGCACGAAGTCACCGTCCACGACCGGAATCGCGCTGATGCCGTGGACTCGAAGGAGATCGACGCAGGTCTTGAA
>JBGOTG010000074.1:0-10576 GCA_041476405.1 Candidatus Dormibacteraceae bacterium
AGCCGGAGAAGGTCTCCAAGGGCTTCTTCGAGAAGCTGCGCGACGCGATCGCCCTCGACTGACGGATTCGCAGCGCGCTGAGCGATAGACTCCGCACGCGACCCGTACGTAACCACCAATTGAAAGGAGTCGTTACCCCGTCGTGAGAGGAATTTGGCCGCGCGCTGCGTCGCTCGCGGCGGTGGCTTTGATCGTGTCCGGCTGCGCAGCCGTGCAGCAGGGCCAATCGCAGGCGTCTCCTTCCGAGTCGCCTTCCTCTTCACCTTCCGGATCGTCGCCGGCGGCAACCCCGAGCGGCGCCCCCATTGCCATCACCAACGCCAACTTCCACCCCGGCGAGGTGAGCTTCACATACAAGCCGAACCTGGCCCTCGCTGCGAGCGGCGGGGCCGGGAGTTACACGTGGAGCGTCAGCGCCGGCTCCTTGCCGGATGGGCTCACGCTCACTCAGAACGGGTCGGTCTATGGCGAACCTACCGCAGCCGGGACCTTCCACTTCACAGTGCAGGTCGCGGACTCGGCAGGCGCGACGGCCGCCATCGCGAGGTCGGTCGCAATCGCCCCGAGGATCGCAGCCACCCTGATCCCGGCGTGCGCGCACTCTTGCGCCGTCGAGGTGGGCTGCGCGACAGTGTGTGGCACCTACGGCACGCTCTCCGGGGGCGCCGGCCCGTTCACGTATGCCCTTCAGCAGGGTGGCTACGTGCCGACCGGCACGAAGGTCTCGAAGTCCGGCTTTTCGCTCGCCGGCACGTTCACCGCGGTGGCCAAATACTGGCAGTTCACGGTCCTGGTGACCGATTCGTCAGGCGGGGCCGCGACGATCACCCCGACGTTCTACGTGTTCCCACACCTCAGCTTCTCTGGAGCCGCCAAGTGCTTCGGTGACTACCTGACGCCCTGTTCCGTGAAGATCCCGTATTCGGGCGGGACGCCGGGCGGCGTGCCAAAGGTCGCGGTCGTCGGGTTCGGACGGATCTGCCCAACTCTTCTGTTCTGCTATCCCACTCCGACTGCCCCTCCGCCGAGTCTCGCCACCATCGCCGCCGGTGGGTACGTGACCGTGTCTGTGCTCAAGGCGTGTGGATACCTCCCCGGGGGCCCGGCGGGCTGCCCAAGCGGGTGGTATGGGGTGGTCTTCCTGAATTTGACCGACAGGAGCCCGTGCAGCGCCGGCAAGTACTGCGTGTCGCCAGGCGCCGAGGCCGTGACCGTCGAGATCGCCGGCAGCTAGCCGCCCCCAGCTTGTTCTCAGGCGCTTCCAAGGTTTAGGGCATAACCTAGGCGCCGGCGGGGTAGTTATTAGGTTGAGCAGTAGCTCTGAACAGTATTAAGAGGAAGAAGTGGCAAAAACCATCGATCTAGAGCTGACCCGGGCCGAAGTGGAGGTCCTGGAGCTGGAAGCCCGCCTCCGGGTGGTTCCGATGAACGACACCCAGCTGTCCGACGCCCTGAAAACCGCCCTGGTGGCCAAGAAGGAGCGGCTCCTGAAGCTTCGCACCCTCCACGTCGCCAATCGTCCCAAGGATGGCGCCGAGGCGGCCCAGGCCAAGAAACCAAGCCCGCCGCACCTGGGGCGTAGGGCGCCACTCAAGCGCTCGGTCCCGCAGCGTTCCAAGGCCAAATCGGGCAAGTAACCTCGTAGCCGCCCCCCGAGGCGGCGGCCCGCCCGCACGGCTTCGGGGGCACGACAGTTATCGTGATCGTGTATTGGGAAGCGCAGTGAAGCCGCCCCAGGCGCCGGGCGGCGACCTGATGTTCGGCGCTGCCATGGGTCCGTCGCCCCATGGGCGCTGGCGGTCATGGGTCCTGCCTCTGATCAACAGCATCGCCGCCGCGGTGATCATCGGAGCGACGGTGGTCCGCCTCTGGGAGGCGCACCTGCCCAGGCAGATCCTCCAGGAAGAGGGTGTGCTGATCGGAATCGGCGTCGTGTACGGCGCGATCGCGGTGGCCGTTCGCGGCTCGCGCCTGGCCGGCCGCGTCGGCGTTCAACTTGCCTTGATGGCCAGCAACTCCCTGCTGGCCGTCGCGGTGCTGGCCGTCGCCGGCCCCTGGCTCGGCGACGACGTGATGCCCCTGTCGGCCGCGCTCTTCGCGACCATGCTCCTCTACTTCGACCTGGGCTTCCTCACGCGCCATTTCCTTTTCGTCATCGTCATCGCAGCCCTCGGCCTGGCGGCCCTGTGGATCGACGCCGCGGTCTTCCTGCACGTCTCGGTGGGCGAGGTCGTCACCTGGGCGCTGATCTTCTCCGGGCTGGCGCTGCTCGCCTACGTCACCCACCACGTCGTCGAGCGCAACCTGACGATGCAGGCCGAGCGGCAGGCATCGCTCCTGAACGCCATCAGCGACATCGGGGAGGGGGTGGTGATTACCGAGGGCGGCAGGTTCGTCGCCGGAAACGCCGCCTATGTGGAGCTCACCGGCTATACCGAGGCCGAGCTCGCAGCCCTCCCATCGCTGGTCGATCTCGCGCCCGCCGACGAGCGGCAGCGGCTCATCGACCAGCTTGCGACAAGGCTCTCGGGTGGCGATGCGCCCTTCCGCTACGGGTCCGCTCTCGTGACGAAGGACGGGCGCCGCATCCAGGTCGAGACCGCCGTCCGCAGTCTGGGCGCCGAGAGCCCGCACAGGCTGCTCGCCCTCGTCCACGACATCACAGAGCGTCACCGCTCCGAGGTCGCCGAGCGCGAAAGCGAGAGACGCTTCCGCACGTTATTCGAGCAGGCGCAGGCATGCATGACATTTGCCGGCCTGGACGGCAAGATCTTCTCTGTCAACCCGGCCTTTTGCGAATGGCTCGGGTACACGGATGGCGAGCTGCGCAGCCTGTCGATCCTGGACATCACGCACCCCGACGACGTCGCGTCCACACAGGACACGTGGCGCCGGATGATGGCCGGCGAAGCGCCTGGCTTTCGGTTCGAAAAGCGGTTCCTCCGTCGGGACGGGCAGGCGCTCTGGGCCGACATCAGCGTCCGTCTGGTCAGAGACGAATCCGGCAAGCCGCTGCACTTCCAGACGGTGGCGGTCGACATCGGCGATCGCAAGCGGAACGAGGTGCTTCAGGCCGCTCGGTTCGCCATCACGCAGGCCCTGGTCACATCGCCCGGCTGGGACCAGGCGGCCCCGCACGTCCTGGAGAGCCTCTGCCAGACGCTCGATTGGGAGCTGGCCGAGTACTGGGAGGTGGACGCTCCCCGCGAGGCGATGCACTTCGTCACCGCGTGGAAGCGTCCCGGCCGCGACACTTCCGCTTACGAGGCGACTGCGGCCGAGACTCGCTACAGGAGAGGCAAGGGACTGCCGGGTCGGGTCTGGGCTTTGGGGGCTCCGGTCTCAGTCACCGACCTGTCCACGGACGACAGCCCCCGGTCTGCGGCGGCGGCCGCGGCGGGGCTGCACGGCATCGCTGGTTTTCCGGTGCGCAGCGGAAGGCGCGTTGTCGGGATGATCGCACTTCACACGTGGGCGCCGCGTGAGCTGGACGAAGGGCTCATGGCCGTCATGACAGACGTCGGCTCGCAGATCGGCGAGTTCGTGGAGCGCAAGCGCGCCGAGGTGGCGCTGCAGGACAGCGAAAAGCGGATGCGGTCGGTGCTCGACAACGTTTCGGACGGGCTGGCAACCATCGACCAGTCCGGCGTGATCGAGTCGGCCAACCCCGCAGTGGTCAAGCTCTTCGGGTACGAGGAAAGCGAGCTCGTCGGGCAGCCCGCCGACATCCTCATCGCCACCACCCACCGCAGCGGATTCGTGAACTACCTTCAGCACCGGCTCAAGCTCGACATCCCGATCAGTGCCGCGCATGAGTCGATGGGAAAGCGGAAGAGCGGAAGCCTGTTCCCCCTGGAGTTCGTCGTCAGCTCCATGCAGGTCGGGTCGCGCCACCTTTTCATCGCCACCATGCGCGACATCTCCGAGCGCAAGGCGCACACTGACGCGCTCGAGTACCAGGCGTTGCACGACGCCCTGACCGGGCTGCCCAACCGCAGCCTGTTCGGCGACCGGCTACGCCAGGCTCTCCTCTCCGCGAGGCGCAACCAGAACATGTTCGGCGTCCTGCTCCTCGACCTCGATCGCTTCAAGGACATCAACGACGCGCTCGGCCACGACCGCGGCGACACGCTGCTGCAGGAGGTCACTGCGCGACTGCGCGGAGTGCTGCGCGCCACCGACACGGTGGCTCGGCTTGGCGGTGACGAGTTCGCAGTCCTCACCACCGACGCCAAACACCCGGACGACGTCGTCGCTTCCGCTCGAAAGATCCTTGCCGCCCTGGAGGGCCCATTCGCGATCGCCGACCAGATGGTCGAGACCGGCGCATCGATCGGCATTGCGCTATACCCCGTCCACGGTGACGATCCCACCACGCTGATGCGCCGGGCTGATGTGGCGATGTACGTCGCCAAGCGTTCAGGGGGCGGGCACGCGCTGTACGCGCCGGAGCAGGAGGCCCAGACCCTTCGCCGTTCGGGCCTTGCCGGCGAGCTGCGCCGCTCGATCCCGCAGGGCGAGCTCGTCCTCCACTACCAGCCGCAGGTGACGCTCGCCACTGGCGCGATCGGATCGGTCGAGGCCCTCGTGCGCTGGAACAACCCGCGCGAGGGCTTGATGCCGCCCGACCGATTCATTCCGATGGCGGAGGAGATGGGCATCATCCACCCACTCACCGCCTGGGTCCTGGACAACGCGCTGTCTCAGCTGTGCAAATGGCTCGCTGCCGGGCTGGACATCTCGATCTCGATCAACGTCTCGCCCCGCTGCATCGAGGACCATTCCATGGAAGAGATGGTCACCCGAGCGCTCGCGACCTCGAAGGTGGAAGCGCGCCGGCTGACCCTCGAGATCACCGAAGGCGTGGCGATGGCCGCGGCGGCGGCCAAGTCGCTTGCCCGGCTCAGCGAGATCGGGGTCCGGCTCTCGCTTGACGACTTCGGGACCGGCTATTCGTCGCTGCTTTACCTGATGCGCCTGCCGATCGACGAGATCAAGATCGACCGCTCCTTCGTGTCGGCGCTCGCGACCGACGCCGATTCCGCGGCGATCGTGCGCTCGGCGGTCGGGCTCGGCCACAACCTGCGTCTGCGTGTGGTCGCCGAGGGGCTGCAGGACCGGGCCGCAGAGGCCATCCTCATCGAGGCGGGTTGCGACGCCGCCGAGGGATTCCTGGTCGGACGGCCGATGAACGAACCGGAGACCACCGCGCTGCTCATCGAGCGCTCTGGTGCGGCCGGCTCGCCCGACGGATCGTCAGGCCAGGTCGCCGCGACCGCCCAGCAAGGACATCCTGTAGATCTCGAGCCGGCCTGACCGCCCGCGGACGGCGGACTGGTTTGTGAGCTCGCTCTGCAGCATGTTGGCGACGGCTCGATAGACGGTGCCGGTCATGAGCACCTCGCCAGGGCCGGCGTGTGTCACCAACCTTGCCGCGACGTTGACCGCATCGCCCAGAACGGCCAGCTCGGAGCGCTCGGCGGAGCCGACCGCGCCGATGACGACAGGTCCCGATGCGACGCCGACCCCGACCTCCAGGCGAAACCCCCAATCGGCGGCACTGTGGCGGTTCAGCGCCTCATTGGCCCCGATGAGGCCGATCGCGGCCGCCATCGCCCGGTCCACGTGGTCGTCCTGGCGGCCACTGGCGCCGAAGGTCGCCATCACGCCGTCGCCCACAAACTTCTCGACCACGCCTCCGCAGATCGCGATCGAGCGAAGGACCTTCTTGACGTGGGCATTCAGCACGTCGAGCAGGCCGGCCGGGTCGTGCGCGAATCTCTCGGTCAGGCGGGTGAAGCCGCGCAAGTCAGTGAACAGGATGGAAGCGCTGCACAGGACGGGCATGGGGATGGTGGGCCAGGCCTCGATGCCAGGGCCGCCTGGTTCGTATATCGCCCGCAGCACCAGCAGCCGCGCGAGGTCGTCCGCGTAGGTCGTCGACTTCGGGGCTCGCTCGGTCTCGTCAGCAGCTGTCAACTGGCCACCAGCTCGCCCACGAGCGATTTGGCGACCAGGGTCGCCGCGGTCTCAGCCATTCCGGGGCCTTTTCGCAGGACCGCGGTGACGCCCAGCCTTTGCAACAGAAGGCTATCGGCAGCGTCGAGGTCCTTCAGTGTGACGACCACCACAGGGATGCCTGAGCCGTGCTTGGCCCGGAGCCTCTCCAGAAAGGCCTCGCCCTGCAGCCCTGGCAGGAGCAGGTCCAGGACCACCGCGCGCGCTCGCTTGTCGTTCATGAGTCTTTCGGCAGTCTCAGCGTCCGCCGCCCAGATCGACGTCAGGCCTCGCCCTGTCAACTCGGCCTCGAGCAGGTGAGCGAACCCCGAGTCGTCCTCGACCACGAGCACATCGCCTGAGTCCCCCGGCTCACGAACCAGCGGGACGCTGAAGGTGAAGCGCGCACCCTTGCCAAGGCCGTCCGAGAGCGCCCCGATCTTGCCGCCGTGGGCATCGACGATCTTCTTGCTGATGGCGAGGCCGAGCCCTGTGCCTCTGATGCCGCGGCGGTCCGGGGCGTCGACGCGATAGAACCTGCCGAACAGCCGGGGCAGGGCATCCGCGGGGATGCCCAGTCCCTCGTCCTGCACGTAGACCTCGGCCATGCCGTCGAGGACGTGGGCTCCGACGACGATGGTGCCACCGTTGGGAGAGTACTTGCGTGCATTGGAGAGCAGGTTCGCGACCACGCGGAAGATCGCGTCGCTGTCGACACGCACCAGGGGGAGCTCATCCGCAACGCGGATCACGATCGAGGCGCCGTCGTCGTTGGTGAAGAGGTCGACGGCGCGCCGGATGAGCCACCCCATGTCCGCGGGTGCGAAGCGCATTGTCATGTCGCCGCCCTCCAGGCGCCGCAGGTCGAGGAAGTCGTTGATGAGCGCGGTCAAACGCCGTCCCTCCTGGAGCATGACCCTGAGGTACTCCACACGCTGTTCGGCAGTGACCTGGCGGGTCGCCAACAGCTCGGTGAAGCCCACGATGCTCGCGAGCGGGGTTCGCATCTCGTGGCTCACCATCGAGATGAGCTCATCCTTGGTCCGGCTGAGCTCCGCGTTGCTCTCGGCTCGAGCCTGCGACTGGTGGAGCTCCAGCTCGAGGCGCTGGCTTTCCCTGAGGTCCTCGGCCAGCACGAACCGGGCATCGCGATCGCCGAACTTGACAGCGTGCGACGTGATGAGGACCTGGACCATCGAACCATCCTTGTACACGTGACGCCAGGGCCCTGACCTGTCGAAAGTCGGAGAGGGTTCATTGAGGAGCTGGACGAACTTCGGGACGTCTTGCTGGGGGCGTATGTCCTTGACCGTCATGGCGAGGAACTCCTCGCGTGAGTAGCCGTATTGCTCCACCGCGGCATCGTTCACGCTGAGGAATTCGAGCGTCTCGATGTCGTACAGCCACATCGGCTGGGGATTGCCCTCGAAGAGCATCCGGTAGTTCCGTTCGGAGACCAGAGCCTTCTGCTCGCTGGCCAGCCGGTCTGCGAGCTCACTTCCCACCCTCGTCATCAAACCGTCGAAGTCCTCGGCCAGCGCCGCGACCTCGCTGGCTCCTGCTCCGACGACCGTCTTCGCAGGTTGGCCCGGCGTGGGATTTCGCATGGCCATGCTCAGCTGCCGAACGGGCTCCGCGATGCGCTGGTAGACGACGAAGACCACCACGAGCATGATTCCGACGCCGGCCAGGATGATCGCCAGCGCGCGGTTGGCGAACTGATCGGCGGCCGCGAGTGCGTCCCCCTTGTCGGCGCCGGCGAAGACCACCCAGTCTGAAGAGGCCACCGCGGACCAACCGTAGAGCCGGCTCGTGCCGTCGAGTCCCGTGCGCTCCACTTCGCCTTCCGCACGCGCGAAGGCGGTGCCGTCCAGCGTCGTTCCGACCCAGCGCGCCGGGTCGAGCGACCGGGCGAGCACCGTTCTAGCATCGGGTGTCGAGACCAGGAACTCGAGCTGGCGCGCGCCGCCCAGTGCCGCCTCGAGATTGGGGCCGACTGGCGCCAGGGCGACGATTGCCGCCACGGTGCCACGTCCACCTTCGACAGGGGAGGCGACGACCGCCGAAATTTCACGTGTGACGGGGTCGAGAAAAGGAGCGACCGTCACAGCGGAGTGGATCGCCGTGGGCAGCCACGCGGCTGACCCGTACACCTGCCCGCCAAGAATCGGCTGAGAAGAACACTTCACCGCGCCGTCCGGCGTGATGATGTCGATATGCCCCGCGGAGAAGTCACCGCCGGCGAACGTGAGCGTGCAGGGTCCGGCCGGCGAGGCCAGGATGTTGGCGAGTTGCACGCCGGCCGCGATGCTCGAGGTGGTCTGCCGCAGCAGCGCGAGGTCCGCGGCGATCTCGGACGCGGCCCCATGAGCGGCGAAATTCGCGTCGACTTCAGCGGATTGCCGAGCATCCTGCTCGGTCATGATCCGGACCGCAACAGCGGCCGAGGCGGCCACGGCGAGCAGCACCACGATGAACATCGCCATGTAGTTGCGTAGCGACCAACCCCGTCGTTTGGACCGACGCATCCCGTCCCCGTCGAGTCCGTGCGGTGTCATCAGAGCTCGAGTGCTTCTTCAACCCTCGTCAGGAGGTCGAGCGGCGAGAACGGTTTCGTCAGGTAGAAGTCGGCGCCTGCGATGAGGCCGGCCTCGATTTCGGTCTCCTGGGCTTTCGACGTCAGGAGGATCACCCGCGTCGCCTCGAGGCTGGGATCCGCCCTGACCGACCGCAGCACCTCGAGGCCGGTTCTGCCGGGCATCTGCACGTCGAGCAGGACCAGCGCCGGCCTCAGCCTCTGAATCATCGCCCAGGCCTCAGAGCCGTCTGCGGCCTCGACCACCGCATAATCGTCGGACTCGATGGTCGCGTGGACCAACAGGCGCATGCTCGGCTCGTCGTCGGCGATGAGGACGGTTCGCAGGACTTGCAGGACACGCGGTGTGCGGGTTCTCATCGGACCACGGATCCTGGAGCTAGCGCGTCGGCGATCAAGGCCACCGCGGCCTGGGGAGCGCCGGCTTCTTTGGGCAGGATCGCCAGCACGCCTGCAGCTTCGAGCTCGGACATCTCGGCCGGCCTCATGTCCTTGGCGGTCAGCACGACGGTCAGGGGGCGCGCACTGCCTGCGGCCACCATTCGAGCGAGAAAATCCTCGCCCTGCAGGCCGGGCAGCAACAGGTCGAGGATGATCGCCCGTGGGGTCATCGCCGCGAGCAGGCGCTCGGCGGTCTCAGCGTCGGCAGCTCTGACCGTCGTGAGTCCGAGGGCGCCGAACTCCGCTTTCATGAGGCTTGCGAACGCGGCGTCGTCTTCGATGATCAGGACGTCGCCGGTCATGTCGCCTGGTCGGGAGACCGGCAGGGTGAAGGTGAAGCGAGCGCCCTTCCCCAGACCCTTCGAGGCAACCTCGACTTTGCCGCCATGCCCTTCGATGATCATGCGGTTGATGGCGAGCCCGAGGCCCGCGCCGGGACCCAGCCTGCGCACGCCGTTCTGCGCCCGATAGAACTTGCGAAAGAGGCTGGGCATGGCGTTCGCGTCAATGCCCACGCCGTGGTCGCGGACACTGACCTCGACCATCTCGCCTTTCGCGTGTGCTCCGACGTTGATCAAGCCACCGTCTGGCGAGAACCTCCGCGCATTGGACAGGAAGTTGGCCAGTACCTCGAGGACCGCTTCGGCATCGGCCGATACGAGCGGAAGGTCCTGCGGGACGTTCATCACGATCGGCCGGTGGTCGTCTTCGCCGGTGGCGAGCACCGCGCGCAGGATGAGCGATCTCATGTCGACGGGGGCAAGGTCCATCTTGCGGTGACCGGTCTCGAGGCTTTGGAGCGCCAGCGCATTGTTGACCAGCGCGGTCAGGCGGCGCCCTTCCCGCAAGAGGACCCTCGAGTAAAGGTGGCGCTGGTCATCGGTCAGGTCTGCTGAATCGATCAGCTCGGCGAAGCCGATCATGCTTGCGAGAGGAGGGCGCAGCTCGTTGATTCGGAAGGCCACGAGGTCGTCTGGGGCGCGAGCCGAACCCCCGGACGGCGGGTCGATCGCTCGCGTGGGGCTGAGATCGCCCTGGCGGGTGCTTGCGGCCGCCTTGAGCTGTCTTTCGGTCGCACCGGCTCGCTTCACAGCAGCCTGTCCGGAACCCGCGACGTGCCGGCCAGCTCGATCACACGCGTGCTCGAACGGCCGACCGGCAGCCCGTCTTCGTATGCGCCCCGTGACTGCCTGAGCACGAGACAGGCCGTCCAGACGCCGAGGATGTATCCGGCCGTGAAGAGGGCGAAGGCAAGTCCCACGATTCCCACCCATCAGGTCTACGCCCAAACCCTGCCAAAGTCGCCATGCGGGAACACTGCCGCCTACCCCTGTATGCACAGGGTTTCCATGCCCTGAAGATCGGCCGCTCGAGCTCCCGTCGACGGGTGCGGCGGCCGCCGGCCCCCGCAGGCCCCGAAGCCGGCTACAGCTCGATGAGGCCCAGGCGGGCGGCCGCGATAACCGCCTGGAGCTTCGAATGGACCTGCAGCTTTTCGATCACGTGACGAACGTGCCACTCGACGGTGTGGGGTGCGATGCC
>JBGOTG010000075.1:0-10537 GCA_041476405.1 Candidatus Dormibacteraceae bacterium
CAATGGGGCGACCGAGCGGGCGCCGTACTCGATGAAGGACTTGCCGTCGCGCCGGAAGATCCGTTGCGCCTCCGCCCGACTTTCCAGCGCGCGCGCGAGCGCTTTCGGCATGTAATGCGAGTGGACGTCGATCAGCACGTCAGGGCCGATCGACTGCAGAGTCCGGCGCCTTCTGCATCCGGTCGGCGGCGAGGCGAACGGCGGTGATGATGTTCTGGTAGCCGGTGCACCGGCACAGGTTGCCGGCGAGCACGCTGCGGATTCGTTCCGGTGTCGGGTCCGGCTCGTCCCGCAGGAACGCTTCCATCGTCATCAGGATCCCGGGCGTGCAGAAACCGCACTGGAGCGCATGGCACTCGTGGAATGCCTGCTGCAGCGGATGGAGCGTTTCTTCGCTGGGCGCCATCCCCTCGACCGTCGCGATGCGGTGGCCGTGTGCCTGCACGGCGAACATCAGGCACGATCTCACCGGTTCCCCGTCCAGCTGCACCGTGCACGCGCCGCAGACGCCGTGCTCGCAGCCCAGGTGCGTCCCAGTGAGGTGCGCGTTGTCGCGAATGAAGTCGGCGAGCAACAGGCGCGGCTCGACCACGCCCTGGACTGCGCGCCCGTTGATCTCGATCGCGATCCTTCGAGTCACGAGGCGCCATTCCCGGCTCGCTGCGCCGCCCTGGTGAGCGCGCGTTCGGCCATCGTCCGCAGCAGGCCGATGCGGTACTCGGTGCTGCCGTGCATGTCCGAGGTCGGGTGCAGGCCGTTCACCGCCTCCGCTGACGCGGCGCGGATCGACGACTCGTCGAGCTTCGCACCTCGCAAGCTCAGCTCGGCGGCATCGGCCCTCACAGGCGCGCGGCCCGCCGACAAGAGCGCGATGGTCGCCTTCTCGCATCGTCCATCGCGGCCAAGCTGGACTGTGACGGCCGCGCCGCCGAGCGCGAAGTCGCCATGCCGGCGTGCGTACTCGACGAAGGCAGTGCCGGCGGACGCGTCCTGCTCAGGCACCTCGACGGCAGTCACCAGCTCGTCCGGCGCCAGGGCTGTTGTGAACTCGGAGACGAAGAACTGATCCCACCCGAGGGTCCTGCGACCCCGCTTCGATTGGAGCTGGAAGACCGCGTCCAGCGCGGCGAAGGCAGCCGGCAGCTCAGCGGCAGGGTCGGCATGGGCCACCGAGCCGCCGATCGTCCCGCGGTTGCGGATCTGGCTGTGGCCCACCCATCCGACTGCCTCCGTCAGCAGCGGCCATCGCTTCGCGACCTCAGCCGAGTGCTCCAGGTGCGCATGGCGGGTCATCGCGCCGATCATGAGGCGGCCGCTCTCGCGCTTGATGTAGCTGAGCGAATCGATCCCATTGATGTCGATGAGCCGTGCCGGTCGGGCCAGCCGAAAGTTCATCAATGGGACCAGGCTCTGACCGCCCGCGAGCACCTTGCAGTCATCGCCATGGCGAGCCAGCAGGTCGAGGGCTTCGTCCACGGTGCGAGGGTCGTCGTACTCGAACTGCGCAGGCTTCATGCGCTCGCCAGCTCCACTATGCGCTGCGGGGTCAGCGGCAGCCGGGTGACCTCCCGTCCGAGTGCGTCCGAGACGGCGTTCGCGATCGCGGCGCCCACCGCCGCGGTTCCGCCCTCGCCTGCACCCTTCACGCCCAGCGGGTTGAGCGGCGACGGCGCATCCTCGGTGATCAGGACCTCCACGTCCGGCACCTCCAGGGAGGTGGGCAGCAGGTAGTCCATGAAGCTCGCCGACAGCGGCTGACCGGCCGCGTCGTAGCTGAACTCCTCCAGCAGCGCGCCGCCGATGCCCTGCGCCAGGCCGCCCGAGATCTGTCCTTTGACGAGCACCGGGTTGATGCAGCGCCCGATGTCGTATGCCACCGCGTACCGGTGGATGCGGACGGCGCCCGACGCCGGGTCGACCTCAACCGCCACGAAGTGGATGCCGTAAGGAAAGCCGAGCAGGTCGCACACGAAGCGGTGCTCCTCCTTGATGACACCACCGTGCACCCGGAGCAGCTTGCTCAGCGTCACAGCGCGGGACGGCGCCCCGACCACCGACACGCCCGCGGGCGTGAGCATGAGGTCGTCCGGCGCCGCCTCCAGCTCCTCGGCGGCCGCGTCCAGGAGTCGCTTCCTCACCTGCTCGGAGGCCCGCATCACTGCCGCTCCACCGAGCATCGCGGCCCGGCTGCCGAAGGCGCCCATGCCCTCCGGGATCGCGGCCGTGTCGCCGTGCACGACGGTGACGCGCTCGTAGGGCAGCCCCAGGTGGCTCACGCAGACCTGAGCGAGGATGGTCTCGACCCCCTGGCCGACCGACGCCGAGCCGGAGTAGACCATCACGTCACCCGTGTCGCTGAGCTCCACGCGCGCGTACTCGCGCTCGGCCGGGCCCGCCTTTTCGACGAAGTAACCCATGCCCAGGCCACGCCGGAGCCCGCCGCCGGCCGGCTCGTGCCGCCAACGCTTCAAGCCCTCGTAGTCGAACGCAGCCAGCGCCTTGTCCAGCAGGAGCTCGTAGTCGCCGCTGTCATAGATGACCGGGTGCCCGTCGTATGAGGTGCCGACCTCATGTGGGAAGTCATCCCGATCGATCAGATTGCGCCGGCGAAGCTCCACCGGGTCGATGCCAAGTCGGTGCGCGGCGATGTCGACGAGCCGCTCGCGCACGAAGTTGATCTCGAACCGTCCCGGCGAGCGATAGGTGCCGCCAGGCGTCTTGTTCGTCACCACGCTGTGGAACTCCCCGCGGTAGGCAGGCCATCGATACGGACCGGGAAGCATCGAAACGCTGAGTCCGGGCACGGTCATGCCGTGCGTGCGCACGTAGGCGCCGGTGTTGTTGATCAGGCTGTCCCTGAGGCCGAGGAACGTTCCGTCGCTCTTCAGCGCGATCCCGACCCGGTGCGACTGCTCGCGCGAATGATTCGTGGCGCGCAGGTTCTCCTCGCGATCCTCCACCCACATCACGGGCCTGCCGGTGCGGATCGCCGCGAATGGGATGAGGTAGTCCTCCGGGTAGAACTCGCCCCGCGCACCGAAGCCGCCCCCCACGTGCAGCTCCACCATGCGCACCTTGTTCTCGTCGGGCCAGCCGAGCAGCCGCGTGAGAATGGCGCGGTTGACGTGAGGGATCTTGGCCGCTCCCCACACGGTGATCGATTCCGTCTTCGCGTCGTACTCGGCGAGCAGGCCGCGTGTTTCCAGAGGCACTGCGGCATGGCGCTGGATGCTGAACACCTCCTCGATGACGAGGTCGGCCATGGCGAACGCCTCCTCCACGTCGCCTGTCTCGACCACCAGGTGGCCCGCCACGTTGGTGCCGGCATGCGGCTGGAGCAGCGGCGCATCTGGCGCCACCGCCTTCTCACCATCGAGCACCACCTCGAGCCGCTCGTAGTCGATGTCCAGCAGCTCCGCCGCGTCCTCGGCGCGGTAGCGCGTGTCGGCGACCACCACCGCCACAGGCTCACCCGAGTAGCGGACGACCCCGTCCGCCAGCGGGCGCTGCAGGAAGCGGTTCGATCCCTCGTCGGCGAACTGACGCGTGGGGATCGGACGTCCGCGGTCGGGCAAATCCTCGGCGATGATCACGTCGACCACACCCGGCGCTGCGAGCGCCGCCCGGCGATCGACCCTCTTGAATCGCGCGTGCGCCAGCGGGCTGCGGACCACGAACGCATGCACCATGCCCGGCCGCGCGAAATCGGCGACGAAAGTTCCCTCGCCGCGCACGAGTGGCCAGTCCTCCTTCCGCAGCGGCGCGGCGCCGATGCCGTTCGCGGTCAGTCTGTCCATAGTGGGGTCCAGCCTGGGGTCCACCGTGCCGTCACCGCCTTACCGCCCGTCACCGCCGCGGTGCAGCCTGAAACGTACGAAATGGTCGTTCACGTGGATCAGACTGAAGCCCAGCACAGTGCCCGACTCCGACAGGTGGAGCTCCTTCAGGAGGAGGTATGCCTCCGCCGGCTTCAGGCCCAGCTGCCTCACCACCCCCCTCGTGGCCTTGCGTGGCACCAGCTCGACCAGGGCGTGATCGACCGGCCCGCCGACCAGGAGATCGCCCATGTCGAACGGCGACTGTGCCAGCTGAGCGGCGCTCGGCGGCTCAACAAACAGGCTGGTCTTGAAGTAGTTGATCGCCCAGATCGCCGGCTTCCCACTGGCCACGAAGAGGCGGTCGATCTCGTAGATCGGGGTCCCCTTCACCGCGCCGAGGGCTTCGAGCACCTCGTCCGGCTGCGTCGTGGTGATCCTCGCGGTGGTCAGCGTCTCCACGGTGTAGCCCTGCTCCTCGAGCAATCGCGTGAAGCCGATCAGGCGCTGGAGGGCGACCATCGACGGGCTGAGGCGGCCGTGCACCTGAGTACCACGCCGTGGGCTGCGCGTGAGAACGCCGTGCTGCTCGAGCGACTGCAGCGCCGAGCGCACGGTGGTGCGGCTGACCCCGAGCATTTCCGCGAGCTCGTTCTCGGGCGGCAGCCGGCTGTCCTCGAAGCGGCGCTCGAGGATGGAGTGCAGGATGGCTTCACGGGCTCTGGATGCAAGCGACGTGCCACCCACGGACTCCACCACCTTGTCGTGCCGAAGTGCCCGCTTGCCGATGTCGGTGATTTGTATTACTAATTGACCGGACTGTCAAGACTTGGAGGATGCGCGGTGAACGCTGCCGGCGGCTCGTTTGGAAAGAGCCTTCCCCGTCTCGAGGATGGCCCCTTGCTGCGAGGACGGGCTCGCTTCATCGACGACCTGAAGCCCGACGGCCACCTCCACGTCGCGTTCCTCCGCAGCCCCCTCGCCAGCGCTCGCATCGACCGCGTCGACGCCGCCGCGGCGCGCCGAGCGCCCGGCGTGGTCGCGGTGTTCAGGGGAGACGATCTGCAGAGCTCGTGCGATCCGATGCGCGTCCACCTCACGACGCCCGGGGCCATCGCTCCGGATCGACCGATCATCGCGGTCGGCCGAGTTCGGTTCGTTGGGGAGATCCTGGCCGCTGTTGTGGCCGGCAGCCGCTACGAGGCCGAAGACGCGGTGGAGCTCATCGAGGCCGAGCTCGACCCTCTGCCGGCGGTGATCACGTTCGAGGATGCCATGTCCGAGGGCGCGCAGCTGGTGCACGAGTCGGTGCCCGAAAACCGCTACTTCTCAGGCCATCGATCCATGGGCGACGTCCAGAAGGCGTTTGACGGCGCCGACGTCGTCGTGGAGGGCGAGGTCGTCCACCCGCGCGTGTCCGCGGCGCCGATGGAAGGACGCGGCGTGGTCGCCAGCCCCGACGGTTCGGGTGGTGTCGTGGCGTGGAGCTCCACCCAGGCGCCTCACCTCGTGGCTGACGCGATCGCGGAGAGCCTGCGCCTCGACGAGAGCAAGGTCCGCGTGGTGGTGCCCGACGTAGGCGGCGGCTTCGGCCTGAAGGCGCACGTCTACGTCGAAGAGATCCTGCTTTCGTGGATGGCCTTGCAGCTGAAACAGACAGTCAAGTGGGTCGAGGATCGGTCCGAGCACCTGCAGGCTGCGAACCACGCGCGCGACCAGACGGTCCGGTTCAGCGCGGCGGTGCGGAAGGACGGCCGCGTGCTGGGCCTGCGAGCCACGGTGCTGTCGAGCATCGGCGCGTACGGGATCAGGCCGCACGGCCCGCTCCTCGACCCGATGACGTGCGCGGGCCTCATCCCTGGCCCTTATGACATCCGCGACTACGAGTACGACTCGTACGCGATCGCGACCAACAAGTGTCCCGAGGGCCCGTATCGCGGAGTGGGCATGGTCACCGCCGTCCTGACGCATGAACGTCTGATGGACCTCATCGCCGCCCGGCTCGGCATCGATCCGGCGGACGTACGCCGGCGCAACCTCGTGACGCCGGCGCAGATGCCGTACACGGCGGCCACTGGCCATCCATATGAATCGGGCGATTACCCTGCGGCGCTCGAGGCCGCGCTGATCGCTTTCGACTACCGGCGCACGCGCGCAGCGCAGACGCGGGCCCGGGCCTCGGGCCGGTTGGTCGGCATCGGATTGAGCTCGTACGTCGAGTTCACCGGCGCGGGTTCCTCCACGTTCAAGGGCCGGGGCATGGCGGGCATCCCGGGCACCGACACAGCCCGCGTGTGGGTCGGCGATGACGGCCGGATACGTGTGCAGACCAGCTGTCCCGCGATCGGCCAGGGGGTTCAGACGACGTTCGCGCAGGTGGCGGCTGACGGGGTCGGAGTCGACGCCGAGAACGTGGTCGTCGAGCAGACCGACACCGCAAAAGTGGGCCGCGGCACCGGTTCGTTCATGAGCCGCAGCTCGGTCACCGCCGCAACCTGCACCCACCGCGCGTCGAAGCAGCTCCGCGCGGAGATCCTCGAAGCCGCCTCGTGGCGGCTCGACCAGCCGGTCGAGCGGCTGGCCATCGGCGGCGCGGCAATCCTGGTCGACGGTGAACCGACCGGTGTCACCCTGGCCCAGCTCGCGGCCGCGGACCCTTCCGAGAACGGCGGACACCGGTTGGACGTGTCAGTCACGTACGACCCGGTACAGGCGGCGCACCCGTATGCCACGCACGCCTGCCTCGTCGAGGTGGATCCGGGAAGCGGCTCGGTCACGATCCTGCGCTACGTGGTCGCGGACGACTGCGGCACGATGATCAACCCGCTGATCGTCGACGGCCAGGTGGCCGGCGGCGTCGCACAGGGCGTCGGCGCCGCGCTGCTCGAAGAGATCAGCTACGGGTCCGACGGCCAGCTGCTCAGCGGGAGCTTCATGGACTACCTCATCCCGACCGCAGGCGAGGTTCCGACCGTGAAGGTTTTGCACCTCGTCACGCCGTCGACTGTGCACGAGCTGGGCACCAAGGGCATCGGCGAGGGGGGCACCATCGGCTCCACGGCGGCAGTCGCCAACGCGATAGCCGACGCGCTGTCCGTACCCGATGGCACGCTTCCCTTCACCCCGGACCGGATCTTGTCCCTGATTCGGGCAAAGCAAAACTGAAGCGGCTCACCGCCGCGGGCATCGTGCTGCTCGCTTTGAACCTGCGCATCGCCGTCGGCGAGATTCCGCCAGTCCTGCGCGACCTGCCGCTCGGAGACTTCGGTCGCTCGCTCCTGGTCACCATTCCGGTGATCTGCTTCAGCCTCGCCGCGTTCGCCGGGCCTCCGCTGTCCGCGCGCCTCGGGGAGGAGCGCGGCCTCCTCGTCATGTGCGCCGCCCTGTGCGTCGGTCTGGCGTTACGGCCGTGGTGGCCGAGCTTCTCACTCTTCGTGGGCACCATCGTGTGCGGACTCGCCGTCGCCGTGATGAACGTGATGATGCCGAGCGTCCTGCGCCGCAGGTTCCCAGACCACATGGGCGAGATGACAGCCGCCTACACGATGTCGCTCTCCATCGGGGCGGGCCTGGCCGCCGGCTTCACAGTGCCGCTGGTGCACGCTTTCGGCGGATCGGTGGCGCTCGCGCTTGCCATCTGGGCGGTGCCTGCGGCGATCGCCTTTGCGCTGTGGCTGCCGCAGCTTCGGTGGCCGCGGCCTGGCGATCGCCCGGCTGGATCGGACCTCGGCCTGCTCAGAGATTGGCGCGCCTGGCAGATCACGCTCTTCTTCGGCCTGCAGTCGGCCCTGTTCTACACGCTGCTCTCCTGGCTGCCCACGATCTATCGCGACCACGGCGCGAACCCCGCCACAGCGGGCTTCGTGCTGGCGGTCCTCACCGCGGTCGGGATAATCGGCAACTTCGCCGCGCCGCTCCTCGCGCACCGCACAGGCAACGCGCAGCTGGTGGTGCTCTGCACGTCCACCCTCACGGCGACCGGCCTGGCGGGTGTGCTGTTCCTCCCAACCACCGTCCCATTGCTGTGGGCGACGCTCATCGGCATCGGAACCGGTGGCACGTTCAGCCTCACGCTGCTGCTGATGGCCTCTCGCGCACGCGATGCCGTGATCGCCGCGAGGCTGTCCAGCATGGCGCAGGGGATCGGCTACATGATCTCGGCCATCGGCCCCCTGCTCGCGGGACTGCTCCATTCCGCAAGCGGCGGTTGGGACCTGCCGCTCATCGTGACCCTCGGGGTCTGCGGCGCACAGCTGGCAGCCGGGCTTGCGGCCGCGCGCCCGGGCGTCATCGCGCGCTAGGTGGTGAGACCCATGATCGAACCCGTCACCGCGCGCGGGTCGCGCTCGCTCCACCGGCCCGAGTCGACGGCCGCGAGGAATGCAGCGACCGCTTCGTTGAACGCGTCGGGATCTTCGAGGTTGGCGGTGTGGCCGGTGAGGGGCATGATCGCCAGGCCGGACGTCGGGATCGTGCGCTTCAGCATCAGCGAGGGTTCCAGGCTCCCTTCGTCCTCGTCGCCCGCGAGAATCAGCACAGGCGTGCGTATTGCGCGCAGCTCGTCCTGCAGGTCGTACAGGGAAGGACGCTCCGCCTGCACGCCCCGCATCGTGAGAGCGGCGCCGGTCGCGTCGTGCTGCCCGAGCGCTTCTGCGAACCCCCGCCACGCCGACGGATTCTTGTTCTGAAGCTGCACCCGCGACGGGCCGATCGCGTAGCTTTCGGCCACCCTGGCCGAACCCTGCGATTCGAATGCGTCAGCAATCGCGTGGCTCTCGATGCGGAACTGCGGGCGCCGCTCCGGCTGCGAGCCGTATCCAACCCCCGCGACGACCGCGGAGCGAGCTCGGTCCGGATGACGCAGGACCAGGTGCAGCGCCGCAAACCCGCCCATCGAAAGGCCCACGACATGGGCAGTCCTGGCACCCGCGGCATCCAGCACCGCGATGGCGTCCTCGACGGCCAGCGCCTGCGAATAAGCCGCAGGGTCGGTCGGTACCGCGGAAGGGGGATAGCCGCGAGCCGCGTAGGTGACGCAGCGGTAAGCGCGCGAGAAGTGGCGGACCTGTGGCGCCCAGCTGCGATGGTCGCCCGCAAACTCGTGAACGAAGAGCAATGGCAGGCCCTGGCCGTGCTCCTCGTAATAGAGCTCGACGCCGTCGCTGCTTCGGGCCTTCAACGCGCGCCCATGGAACCCATGATGTGATCATGGGCGATTCGCGAGAGTGGTCGTGGCGCGAGTGGAGTCGGGACGCCTGGAGGCGACATGTGCCCGACATCCGCGACCTCGACGGGTACGTGGCCGCACTCGGCGAGGCCACGATTCACGGGCTCGCGCGCTGGTCGGCGGCCAACATGCCAGGGAGGCCGGCCATAAGCATCGACGGGGTCGGCGTGACGCACGGCGCCCTCGATGAGATGGCGTCGCGGGTCGCCGGATGGCTGGCGACTCACATCCAACCGGGCGAGCGCGTGCTGATTGCCGGCCCCGTTTCCCTGGACTGGGTGGCCTGCTACCTGGGCACGCTGCGCGCAGGAGGCGTGGCGGCCCTCGCGAACCCCTCCTACACCGCGGCCGAGCTCGATGCCCTGGTCAGCGCGTCCGGCGCCACGCTGGCGATTGCCTGGGGCGAAGCGGCACGACGCCTCACCGAAGTCTCGCGGGCGCGAGCGCTCGTCGTTGTCACCGATGTCAGCGATGTCAGCGATGACGCCACCGGGGGCGCCGGGGTGTCGGACCTGATCAATGGCGAGTCCGACGCGAAGATGGACCGCACCGGCCCAGGCTCCACTGCCATTCTCGCCTTCACGTCGGGAACGACAGGGCGTCCGAAAGGCGTGCCGCTCACCCATCGAAACCTGGTCTCGTCCATGCGGTCCGTGATGGCGGCATGGCGATGGTCGAGCGATGACGTGCTCGTCCATGCCCTTCCGCTCTTTCACCTGCACGGCCTTGGCGGGCTCCACGCCACGCTGATAGCTGGATCGAGCCTGCACATCGTGTCCCACTTCACTCCGGCGGGCTGGCTGCGCGTGGCGGCCGAGTCTCACGCCACCGTGCTGTTTGCGGTCCCGACCATGTACCAGCGCCTGGCAACCGAGACGCTGAGCTCTCCGGCCCCTCTCAACGATCTCCGGCTCGCCGTCAGCGGGTCGGCGCAGCTTGGCGAGGACGTCGCGGCCGGTGCCGCGGAATTGCTGGGCCGGTTCCCGCTCGTCAGGTATGGCACCACCGAGAGCGGTCTCGACACCTCCCATGTGTACGGCGACGCCGGCAGCCTCAGCCTGTCGACGACGATCGGCATCCCGCTCCCCGGGCTCGAGGTCCGCATCGCCGGCGATGACGGTGCGGAACTTGGACCAGAAGGTGCGGGCGAGATCCAGATACGCGGACCACAGGTCTTCGCCGGCTACTGGGGAGATCCGGACGCCACCTCTGCCGCGTTCGCTTCCGGTGGCTGGTTCCGTACTGGCGACATCGCACAGCGCGACCCAACCTCTGGCCACCTCGTCATCAGGGGGCGGAGCAAGGACGTGATCATCACCGGGGGGTTGAACGTGTATCCACGCGAGGTCGAGCTCGCCCTCGAGAAGCACCCGAGCGTTCGCGAGGCCGCCGTGGCGGGGATCCCCCACGAAACGTGGGGCGAGCAGGTGACCGCATGGGTCGTGCTCAGGCCCGGCCATGCCCTCGACGAGGACGCACTCATCGCGCACTCTCG
>JBGOTG010000076.1:0-10351 GCA_041476405.1 Candidatus Dormibacteraceae bacterium
ATCTCAATCGACAGGCCGGCGGCCCGCAACGCGCTCGCCTTGCAGACCATGGCCGAGCTCGACGATGCGCTCGACACCGCGCGCCGCGAGCGTGCCCGGGTCATCGTCATGCGCGGCGCTGGGGACAAAGCCTTCTGCGCGGGCGGCGACGTCAAGGAGCTCGAGCACATGCGCTCGGAGGTCGATGCGGCGGCCATGGCCCATCGGATGCGCGCCACGCTCGACCGCATACCGCAGCTCGCCATCCCTGTCATCGCCGGGCTCAACGGCGACGCTCTGGGCGGCGGCGCAGAGCTTGCGCTCGCCTGCGACTTCCGAATCGCCGCCGCGCACGCTCGCATCGGGTTCACCCAGGTCCTGCTTGGGCTGATGCCTGCATGGGGAGCGTCGGAGCGGCTGGCCTCCCTGGTCGGGCGTGGTCGCGCGCTCAGCATGCTGCTGGGCGGCCAACCGATGACGGCTGACGAAGCGCTGCAGCTCGGCCTGGTCGAGCGGGTGGTCCCCAGCGCGACGTTCGACGCGCGCCTCGCAGAGGTCGCACGAGCGATCGCCGCCGCTCCGCTGGGCGCTGTGGCCGGAATCAAGAGCTCGGTCAACGCGGTGCGACCCCATCGATTCCCCGAGCTGGCGGACACGACTGTCGAGGCGTTCGCCCGCGCGTGGGCCGACCCAGCCCACTGGAAGGCCGCCGAGAAGATGGAGAAGCGCCGTCGGGAGAAGCGGTGAGGTCGTCACACGTCGCCAACCCGCTGCTTCGGTTTCGCCTGCCGGGCATCCTGCTGGCGCTCGTGATCGTCGTCGGCGTCGCCGGTTATTCGCTCATCGACCGGTGGGACTTCCTCGACTCTTTCTACATGACGATCATCACGATCAGCACCGTCGGTTACACGGAGGTCCACCCGCAATCCGTCCCCGGCCGCATCTTCACGTCGGCCCTGATCGTCGTCGGTGTGGGTACGATGCTGTTCGGCTTCGGCGTGTTCGCGGAGGCGCTGACCGAGAACAACTTCGGCATCTACAGGAGACAGCGTCAGTTGGAACGCCGGCTAAACCACCTACGTGACCACTTCATCATCTGTGGCTATGGCCGCATCGGGACCCAGATCGCAATCGAGTTCGATGACCACAAGGTTCCGTACGCGGTCATCGAGCAGAACCCGGAGGCGCTGGAACGCCTTCACAACGAGGATCGACTTCACATCGAAGGCGACGCCTCAAGCGAGGAGATCCTGAAGCAGGCGGGCATCCTGCGCGCCCGCGGTCTGATATCGGCCGTCGACTCAGATGAGCGTTCCGTCTACATCACTCTGTCGGCGAGGGCGCTGAACCCCTCCCTGTTCATCATCGCGCGCGGCGGGCGGCCGGACTCGACACGGCGGCTCGAGCTGGCCGGAGCCAACCGCGTGATCTCCCCTTATCGGATGGCGGGCCACCGCATGGCCGAGCTTGCGGTCCATCCGGCCCTGGTCGATGTGCTCGACACGCTTCACCACGGCGGGTCGGAGATCGGTGTGGAAGAGATCCTGGTCGGCCCGACCACCAGCGCGTTGGGCAAATCCCTTGACGAGGCGGGCCTCCTCGACCCAGCAGGGGCGAAGGTCCTGGCGCTGCGGCGCCGCGACGGCACGCTTCACGCCAACCCTGGCGGAGACCTTCACCTGGAAGAGGGTGATCTGGTGATCGCGCTGGGCACCGAAAGCCAGCTCGTCGCGACCGCCGCCAAGATATGAGAGGGAACCTGGGGATTCCTCTCTTTCCGTTCACGGTTGGGATTGTTTGAGGATTAGCTTCTCCACGCAACGCTAGGCAACAAAGAGGTCAAGGTCATGCCGGGGAAACCCCGGCCAACCCTGCGACGCTGGTGACGAGGCTCGAAATTGGGGCCGCCGTAGAGTTTCGCTCCATGAAAGCCCTCGGGCGCAGGCCCGTGCTCGTTGCGCTCGCCTCGGTCTTCATCGGCGTCGCGATCGTGCTCGGCAAGATCGTCGTGGGCCTCCTCACTGGAAGCCTGGGCATCCTGAGCGAGGCGGCGCATTCGGTCATGGACCTGATCGCGAGCACCTTCGCACTGGTGGCGGTGACCGCCGCGCGCAAGCCGGCCGACAGCGAGCACCCCTACGGCCACGGCCGCGCCGAAAACCTTGCCGCATTCGGCACAGGGGTGCTCCTGACGATCACCGCCGGCGGCATCGCATACGAGGCACTGCATCGCCTGATCCTGGGCGGGCACACGGTCAACCCTGCCGGCTACGCCTTCGTCTTGCTGATCGCGACGCTGGCGATTGAGTCCGGGCGCGCAGTGGTGCTCCGCCGGGTCGCCCGCATCGCCGACAGCGAAGCCCTCCGAGCCGACGCCACCGACCGGCTGGCTGACGTGTTCGCCATCGTGGCCGTCCTGGTCGGGCTGGTCGGAGTGCGGATGGGATTCGTCTGGGCCGACTCGGTCGCGGCGCTGCTGGTGGCGGCGCTGATCGCCCGCTCCGCAGGGCAGGTCGTGTGGAGATCCGGCGACATCCTCATCGATCGTGCTCCCGCCGGCGCCGAGAGGCAGCTGCGAACCGCCATTCAGGGCGTCGGCGGCGTGCGCGAGGTGCGGTCGGTGCGCGTGCGCAAGTCGGGGCCGAGCCTGCTGGGAGACGCCAGCATCGCGACCGCGCGGATGCTCTCACTGGAGGCTGCAGGCGCGCTGGTCGACGAGGTCAAGCGGGTGGCCAGGGCGACGCTGCCGTCGCTCGACCTGACCGTGGTCGTCGAGGGGCAGACACGCCCAACCGACCTGGTCGAGCGCATCCACGCGGCCGCGGCCCGCAACGGCGGAGTTCGGGATCTCCACAACGTGACCGTCGAGCGCGAAAGCGACGGCTCCCTCCATCTCACCATGCACGCCAAGCTGCCTGGCGACATGACGCTTGCCACGGCGTCTCTCGCCAGCGCCGAGCTCGAGAGCGCCCTCCGCGCCGAGCTGCCGGACGCCACGCGTGTCGACATCCACCTGGAGCCGATGGAACCTCACGTGGTGAGCGGCGAGGACGTGACGAGCCGCCGCGCCCAGCTCACCGCAAGGATGCGCGAGGTGGTCGAAGCCCACCCAGAGGTGCGCCGGTGCGTCGACGTCGAGCTAAGCGACAGGCACCATCGCATCTACGCCCATGTCGTCGCGGAGCTCGACGGCCGGGCCAGCCTCGAACACGCGCACCAGGTGGAGACCGAGCTCGAAGAGCAGATCCGCCGGGCGCTGCCCGAGGTCCATGAGGTCGTGGCGCGGGCCATCGCGTGAGACCTGGTCGGCCAGACGACATCCAGGGATTGCTCGACCTGTGGCAGGCCGATGTCCGCGCCGGCCGGCGCGACAGCGTTCCCGGCGACGATCACGTGCGGACGGTGATGGCCGGTTTCGATTGGGAGGCGAGGTCGAGGATCGTAGACCGGGCCGGCGGCGGAGCCGACGCGGCGGTGCTGGTCTCCAGTCGAGCCTCACCGCTCGGAATCGTCGCCTCGATCGAGGCGTCGACGGCTCCTGACCGTCCGGAGCTGCTGCACGACCTCGTGCGCTGGGGCCTCGGCCTGTCACGAGCATCCGGCGCGGTGGCGGCCCAGGTCTGGCGCGGAAGCGGCCACAGCGACGGGCTCGACAGCGTCGGGCTGGAGCTCGTCCGGCCCTGGTGGCGGATGGACCGGAGCCTCCTGACCGAACCGATCAAGCCGGCGCCTGTCGCGGGATACGAGCTCCGTGACGCACGCGCGGTCCCTGCAAGCACGTGGGCGGAGGTGCACAATCTCGCGTTCGCCGACCACTGGCGCTTCTCTCCCCGCAGCGAAGAGGAGCTGCTGGCCGGTCGCGTGCCGGACCTGAGCCTCATGGCTCTGACGCCGCGGGGAGTGCCGGCGGCCCTCACCATCTGCCAGGTCGAGGAGTTCGGAGCAGACCACCGGCCGCAGCCCGTTGGGGTCATCAGCTCGGTCGGCACCCTGCCCGACCACCGCCGCCGGGGACTGGCGACATGGCTAGTGGCCGAGGGCCTGGAGCGTCTCCACCGGGCGGGCGCTCGCCACGCGTCCCTGTACGTCGACGGCTTGAACCCGATGCGTCCTTTCGACGCCTATCGCCGGCTTGGCTTCGAGGTGGCGTTTGAGACAGAGGTCTGGGAAGCTACGTTTCGGTGAGGGGAGGATCCGCTGCAGCGATCGCGGTCGCCTGGGCGCTCGCAACATTCGCCTGCGGACCAACCCAGCCGAGCCACCCACCACAGGCGCGCGTGCAGATCAGCCCGCCACCGCCGCCGCTGTCGGCAGCCATCCGCAGCGCCGTCCACCTCGGGCCCGCTGGATCGGGGACCTCCGTTTCCCTGACCCTCGGCCTCAAGGTCCGCCAGCCTGAACGCCTGGCCGCGCTCCTTGCGGCTGGGGAGACGGTCAGCCCGCTGGAGTACGCCGACGAATTCGGGCCTGACCCTGCCCTGGCCCGCGGCGCCGTTGACTCCCTCGTCGCCCGAGGCTTTCACGTCACCTGGCAGCCTGGCTCGACAGTGATCGCAGCCGACGGCCCAGCCCCCTCCGCAGATCTGCTCCTCGGCGTCGACATCGAGAACTATCGCCTCGTGGACGGCACGACCTTCTATGCGTCGCTCGACGAGCCGCGAATCCCGCCCGTGCTCGCGGCGATCATCGACAGCGTCACCGGGCTCGACAGCTACAGGCAAACTCGAACTTTTGCGGTTCGCCCCGGTGGGCTCACACCGGACGATGTCCTGCTCTTCTACAACTTGAGGCCGCTGCGAGACCGCGGGCTCGACGGGTCCGGCCAGACGATCGTCCTGCCAGAGATCGACAACCTTCCGAACCTCAACGACCTGAACCAGTTCGCGGCCAAGTTCGGTTTGCCGAAGTTCGATCCGCTGCTCACCATCAAGCGCGACCCCAGCTGGGGCAATCCGCAGAAACCGCAGGGCGAAACGGTGCTCGACCTGGAGATCATCCACGAGGTGGCGCCAAACGCAAAGCTCGTCGTCTACCTGTCGGCCGCCGATTTCTCACACGGCGACCGCGCCTTCGACCAGATGGTCACCGACCACCTTGGCTCGATCATCTCGGAGAGCCTCGGCGCGTGTGAGGCCGAGGCGCCGAGCGGTCACCGGGACATCTACGCGAGCATCGAAGACCGCGCGCTGGCAGAGGGGATGTCCCATTTCGTAGCCGCCGGCGACAGCGGTGCGTACACGTGCGGCGAAGACGCACCTCCAGTCGGCAGCTTCCCGTCCACGCTGCCGACCGTGACCGCGGTCGGCGGCACCAGCGTCTTCGAGTCGGTACAGGGCGCGTACTTCAAGGAAGCCGCGTGGGGCAGCCCGATCGACGAGGCCGGCACCGGCGGAGGGGTGAGCGAGTTCTACGACCTGCCGTCCTACCAGCGAGCGGTTGCCGAAGGCGTGGGCAATGGACGGCGGCAGGTGCCCGACGTGTCTGCGAACGCCGACCCCAACACCGGGTTCCACATCATCTTTGGCGGCCAGGCGGGACAGGCCGGCGGCACCTCGGCGGCGACTCCGCTCTGGGCCGCCACCGTGGCGCTGATCAACCAGGACCTCAAAAAGCAAGGCCTGCGGCCGGCGGGGTTCGCGAACCCGGCCCTCTACTGGATGGGCCAGAACTCGTCGAAGCTGCCCGCGCCGCCTTTCCACGACGTGACGACCGGCAACAATCTCGGGTTCGACGCGAGCCCGGGCTGGGATCTCGCCACGGGCTGGGGAAGCATGGACGCGGCGGCGCTGGACCAGGCCTGGATCCTCTACATAAAAGGAGGGGGTGCATGAGCAGCGGTCCGCAGCTCGTGCACTGCCCGCACTGCACGATGACAGTTCCCGAAGGAGACTTCTGCGGCCACTGCGGCGCACATCTCAGCACCGCGAGCACCACGCGGCGGCACGCGTTCGCGGCGGTGCCTTCGGAATCGGTCGCTCATCTGGCGATCATCACCACACTGTTTCCACACCTCGCGCACCGTCGAGGCGGCGCCTTCCGGTGGGCGCTGGTTGGGGGAAGCGTGGCGGTGGTCCTGCTCGCGGCGCTGCAGCTCTACGCGCCGGCGACCGCGGTCGCCACGTTCCTGCTGCCCGGGCTTTACCTGCTGTACCTCTACGAGGTCGAGGTGTACGAGAGCGAGCCCTGGCTGGTGATCGGGGCCACCCTGATCGCGGGCATCATCTTCGGCTACGCCTTCACTGACTATGCGGGCGGCGCCGCGGCGCAGCTGAACCTCACCGGCGACGACAGCAGCGCCTTCCTGCTCGGCGCTGTGGCGATCCCGATCGTGGCCCAGGCACTGATGCTTGCCGGGCCCCTATTCCTATATCTGTTCAGAAGCCGGTTCCGAGAACCGCTCGACGGGCTCACGTTCGGCGCAGCATCGGCGCTCGGATTCACGCTCGCCACCTCGCTGGCGACGTTCTGGCCGCTGATCGGCGGGCCACTGGTCGGTAACGGCAACGCCCTCGATTGGGCGCTGCGATTGGTGCAGGCCGGGATCCTGATCGCGCTGATCAACGCAAGCACGACGGGGCTCATCACCGCGTCGGTATGGCTGAACCGATACGAGATGCGGCTGTCGCACGCCGCCTGGTACTCGAGCGTCCTCGCGGCGCTTCTGGTCGCGGTCGGATCCCAGGTCCTTCTCGGCGTGATCAGCTTTGCGATCTCCGATCTGCTGGTTCAGGTCGTCATCCGGGCGCTGGCGGCCATCGGGCTGCTCCTCTATCTGCGCGTGGTGATCCATGAGGCGCTGATGGCGGAGGGTGCGACGCGCGATATCGGGCCCGACACGCCGTGCCCGGAATGTCACCGAGTCGTGCCGACGATGCTGTTCTGCCCGTCGTGCGGCGTCAACCGCTCGGCCTCTTCGAAACATTCGCGCCCCCAGAGAAAGAGCGCGTGATGGCGACAGCCATGCGTTATTGCGGGCAATGCGGCGCCCAGGTCGCTCCTGGTTCGCCTTTTTGCGGCCGGTGCGGCGCGCCCCAGTTCGCACCCGCGGTGGCGGGACCGCCCATGGCGCCACTCGCCGCGTACGGCTACCGGCTGGCACAGCCTGGCGCGTTCCCTGCCGCCGGCCGGGTCAAGGTGCCACAGGCCATGGTGATCGGAGCGATGCTCCTGATCCTGGCCGTCGCCGTCGTGGTCGTGAGCGCGTTCGCGGTCGCGCGAGCCATCGGCACGCACTCGACGTGCACTGTCGACTGCAACCCGAAGATCATCACGCCGCTGACCGAGCAGAGCACCTACCGGAGCGTGGCGTTCGGGTTCGAGGTCGACTACAACTCGTCCTGGAAGGTGCAGGGACAGGACGCCGACGGGGTGTCTCTGGGCACGAGGCTCGGCCGCCTCGACGTGGCCGGTGCGCGGTCGGGGTCCTCGCTGAGCGAGCTGATCGACGCCACTGTGACGGCGCTGCCGTCCTCCACATGGCAAAGCGTGATCCGTGTCTCCGACCTGAAAGGCGCTCACATCGGGGACCAGGACGGACTCGGAGCCGTGTACTCGGCAAACAGGGTCGGATCGAACGCGACGGCGACCAAGGTCCGCTTCGCCGTCGTTGCCGCCAGGCGCGGCGGGGTCTCGGTCGTGATCTTCGCCGTCGACCCAGCCGACACCAAAGACTTCCCCAACGGCATGCCCGAGGGCCAGGAGTTCGACTACCTGTGCCAAGAATTCAGGTGGGGGTAACGGCGGGCGTTCGGCCACTTTTCAGATCAAGCAACGGATGGAGACCCCGGCCAATCCCGCGGCGCTAGCGTCCTGAGCGGCTGAGGTACGCCCGAACGATCAGAATCGACTGGCGATGGATACGACGTTGCTTGCGTTTGCCGGGATCTCACTGCTGCTGGCGGTCACGCCCGGCCCTGACATGGCCGTCGTCACCAAGAACGCCCTGGCACACGGCCGGCGGGGAGTCATCCTGACCACCACAGGCATCGCCCTGGCGCTTGCGATCTGGGTCACGGCCACTGCGTTCGGGCTCTCTGCAGTGGTCCGCACCTCCGGCGAGCTCCTCTTCGTTCTCAAGCTCGTCGGCGCCGCGTATCTCGCTTATCTGGGCGTCCGGACGCTGATCGACTCGCGAAAGAGACCTGCCGACCTGATGGCCGGCACACTACCGCCGGCGCCCGCCCACGTGATATTCCGTCAGGGCTTTCTTTCGGCGCTGTCCAATCCAAAGCTCGGCGTGTTCTTCGTCACGTTCCTCCCGCAGTTCGTCATGCCGGGCCAGGCTCTATTGCCTCGGCTGCTTCTGCTGGGACTCATCTTCGCCGTGATCGGCTGGACCTGGATGAATGTCTACGGCTTCTTTGTCACACGCATCCGCGACTTCATCACCGCGCCACGTGTGCGGCAGTGGATGGAGCGGGTGACAGGAGTCGTTCTGCTGGGCTTCGGAGCCCGCCTGGCAGCGGAGCGGTTCTAGCGCCCAGCAGATCGCGGACCCGCTACCGCATCAGCACGGCCTCAACACCAGCCCGGCAGGTTTGGCCGGGTCCCCCCGGGTTCCATCTCATAAGGCAGCCGCCGGCAATTCGAAACTGATGTCGTATACGCCACCCGAGAGCTTGGCGCGGTGGATCCAGCCCATCTTGCGCAGCAATCCGAGCATCTGCTGGTTTTCGGGCAGGACGATGAGAGTGAACGTCTTGATCCCATGGTCTCGGGCCACCTTGGCGAGGATGCTCATGAGCGCGCTGCCCAGTCCTCGCCGCTGGAACTCGTCCACGACGGCGACGGCGGTCTCGGCCACGTCGGTGTCAGGAACACGGTCATACCTGGTGACGCCGACGATGCGCTCTTTGCCGGTTGGCTTTTTGGTGGTCGCCACCAGCGCGAACCTGTCGTTGTAGTCGACGACCGCGAGTCGGTGGGCGAGCGCGTCCGACATCCTTTTGATGGGCGAGAAGAACCGAAAGTACACGGTGCGCTCGGACATCGCGGCGACAGCCTCGTGCAGCAGCGGTTCGTCATCCGGAACGATCGGACGCACCAGGACCTTCGTCCGGTCGGTCAGCTCCAGCGTCCGTGGCTCGAACCCAGGCGATCCCATCTGAGCTGACAAGGTACGCGAACCGCCCACTACGATCCGGGTGCAATGGACTCGACACGCCGCTGGCGCAACCTCGGCGCCACCGCCGGGGCCGCAGTTGCGGTGCCCTTCGCCGTTTGGGACGTCTACAAGTGGATCGAGGCCTTTTGGTCCGACCACTACCACAACGACTTCACCTTCTATGTGGCGGCGGCGCGGATCGGCCTCCGCCGCGGATGGCCGTCGATCTACGACCTTTCGATCCAGCAGGCAGAGCTCGATGCCATGGGCTCCCGAATCCACATCGCAGAGCTCGCGCGCTACATCAGCCCGCCGCCGGTGGCGTGGCTGGCCGTGCCGCTCGCGTCACTGCCGTATGAGGTCGGCTACTGGGTCTGGAGCTGCCTCCTCTTGATCGCGCTGGTCTGGACCTGGTACCTGGCGGCGCCCGGGACCGGGTGGCCGCGGCTGATCCACCTGGCGGCGGCACTGGCCTGGCTGCCAGTCATCTACGGCCTGCAGCTCGGTCAACCAGAGCTCTTCGTCGCGCTCGGCGTGGCCGGGTGCTACGCGTTGCTGCGCGCCGGCCAGCCGGTCTTCGCGGGTGTCGCCCTCGGCGCGCTGGTGTTGAAGCCACAGCTTGCGTTTCTCGTCCCCGCGGCGCTGCTGGTCGGAGGCCGCTATCGAGCCTTTGCCGGCAGCGTCCTGGCCATCGGCCTGCTCGCTCTGGCGGCGGTGCTGGTGGTCGGGCCGGGAGGCGTCAGCGCGTACGAGCAGCGCTTGAGCTTCGCGGCGGCGGTGCCCGTCAACCGCGAGCTGACGATCGCTCCGCTGATCGGCAGCCTGGTGGCAGCCCGTGTGGTCCAGGCCGCCGTCGCGATCTGGTCGCTCGTCCTCGTCTACAGGTTCCGCAAGCGCGGTCACGAGTGGCTCTTCGTGCCGGCCGTGGTCGGGGGCATCGCCGCAAGCCCTTATCTCCACCTCGACGACCTCGTGATGATCGGCGTGGCCGCGTGGCTGTTTCTGCGCGCGTCCTCCAGGCCTCGTTGGAGCTGGGCCTTCCTGTTCGCACTGGTCATCGCCGCCGAGGGCATCCCGGTCTGGGGCCCAATCCCGATGATCGCCGGGGAGCTGATCGCGTTGCTTCTGCTGAGCGTCGAGAGGAATCGCGGAGCTGATCGCGAAGTGGAGTCGGCCGAGGAGCGCGTAGCCCCCGCCTGACCTCTGTGGCGCTCAGCCGCCGTGCCGGCCGCCGCCTTCCGCAAAACGCCTGGCGCCATCCAGCGATTC
>JBGOTG010000077.1:0-10217 GCA_041476405.1 Candidatus Dormibacteraceae bacterium
AGCCCGGCGCCATCTTCGTGGATGTGACGGTGCCCCTGGAGTTCGGCAAGGGGGATGTCATGCTCCGCGCCCTGCCCGAAGGCTCGGGCAGCAGGCACCTACGCGCGATCCTGCCCGCGGCGGTTCCGTTCGTCGGGGCGTGCAAGACCCAGCCGGCCGGCGTCCTCGAACAGCTCGATGCGCCGCTCGACTGCTGCGACCTCGTCTTCGGCGACAACAAGGAGGCGAAGGCCACCGTCATCGACCTCAAGAGCGACGGCCTGGCACTGGTCGACTTCACAGGCCTTCCACCCGTCCAGTCGGGGAAGGTGTACGAGGTCTGGTTGATCACGCCCGGCGGGCGGCCAGACCCGGCAGCGGTTTTCGTACCGGACACCAACGGAAGCAAGGTCGTCCTGGTCAACCAGTCGCTGAACGGCTATTCGCTGATGGCTGTCACGCGAGAGCCGGGGCCTTCAGGCTCGAAGGCTCCGAGCGAACAGCCCCAGATGTCGGGCAGCCTCGCCTAGCGGCCGCGCCTTTCGGCCGGCGAGCAGCGCGGCCCCGATCGATCAGGAGGCGATGATGCGGTGCAGGCGCCTGGTCTCGATCTTGAACGTGCCCGCCGAGGTGTTCACGGTCAGGGCGACCGAGTAGTCGCCGTAGCTGACCGGGCCGGCGGATTTAGACAGGTTCGTGCAGGCGCTCGGGATCGTCACCTGGAGGGTCGCGTTGGATCCGGCGCCAACGCGATCGGGAGTGAACGTCACGTTGCCCGGCACGTACCTGTAGCCCACCTGCTGCAACCACCCGCCGTGCACTGCCGCCAGCGTCATGACTGCCGATATCGAGGTGATCGACACGGCGCTCGACTTGCCGTTGTGAGCGTCGATGGTCGCGTGGACGTCGTATGCCACGTAGGTCGCGGCGGACGCGCATGCGTGGGCCGAGTCGACGGCGGCGTTGCTCAGCGTGAAGTCGGCGCTCGATCCGAACCCGCAGCCGCCGGCCATGACTGCGGCGGCGACGGCCGCGCCAAGACGCCTGATGGCCATCAGCGCCGCCGGCTGCGCTCGGTGGCGGTCGCCACCGCCATCAGGCCGCTGAGCACCGCGCCCTCGAACAACCCGTAGAAGACCGAGCGAAGCAGGGGTTGGCTGAACGGGCCCACGTTGATGAGGAATGTGAGCACCGCAAAGATCGGGAAGGAGATCGCGAGCTGGACCCATGTCTCCAGCGCTTCCCACCACAGCACCAGCCGCGGCGGCGTCCTGGATTCCCCGGATGGCGGCTTCATCGCGGCTCGATGATAGGCGGTGCGCCGGACACGTCTTGAGCGACCATTGATCCATGTCGCGCGCGATCCCACTGCTGCTCGTGTCCCTCCTTCTATTGGCGGGTGGTTGCGATCCGGTGACCGGAACGGGACCGGGCAATCAGCCAGACCCGAAGGGCTTCCTGCGCGCCGATCCCTCCACGCGGACGGTGGTCGTCACCCTTGTCGCGGGCTACCCGGCGACCGATTACCAGTTCAACTACAACGGGTATGGCAGCGGCAGCCTGGTGATCACCATCCCCGTGGGCTGGCAGGTGACTGTGCAGTGTGAGAACCGCGGCACGGTACCCAACTCGTGCGCCGTGGTCGGAGGCAGGAGCGACGTGCGGCCTCTCGAGCCGGGCTGGTCGACGCCCGACCCGGCCGCCGGGCTCGCGCCTGGCCAGTCGTCCTCGTTCGTCTTCACCCCCACGAAGACTGGAAGCTACCGATTTGCATCGCTCGTAGGCGGGAACGAGGCGAGCGGAATGTGGGCAGACCTCGAGGTGAGCGCGGGCGGTCAGCCCGCCGTCTCCGCGGGCTAGATCGCATGACCCCCGGAGAAGTGCGCCGGCTCCAATCGCAGAGGTCTCTGCCTGCCTTCGGCAAAGGCGCGCCGGTTCTAAGCCCTCTGGCCAGGAAGCTCCGCCTCGAGCCAGGCCACCGGGTCGCCATTCTGAACGCGCCTCAGGGTTATGTCGAAAGCCTGGCGCCGGCGCCCGCCGACCTGCGTACGGCGCTCGATCCGGCGGCGGTGTTCGACGCGGTGCAGCTCTTCGTCAACGGCGTCGAAGAGCTGCGCAGCCTCGGCCCGGCGGCGATTCGAGCGGTCGCCCAGGACGGCCTGCTCTGGATCACATATCCGCAGGGCGGCAAGAAAGGTGAAAAGACACGAGGCGTCACCGATCTGCCGGCGACCCCCTGGTGGGTCAAGCGGGACGTGCTGGGCGAGATCACTGCCGAGACCGGCTACCAGCCCGTCGCGTTCGTGAAAATCGACGACGACTGGACCGCGCTCCGTTTCAAGCGCGTCAATCAGGTGGTTTAGCAGGTGGCCTGGCTCGCCGGCACTGCATAGTATTCGCCGTGCTCAATGAGACGAAGGCGCCGGCGCGAGGCGCCCTGGGTGGCAAGGTCGCCGTCGTGACCGGCGGCGGCAGCGGCGTCGGCAAAGCCATCGCCAAGGCGCTCGCACGCCAGGGCGCGAACCTCGTCGTCGCCGATTTCGACGTGCCCCGTATGGAGAAGACGGTCGAGGACGTCCTGAGGCTGGGCACTTGCGAGTCGGCGATCGCCCTCTCGACCGACGTTCGAAGCGATGCATCGGTCCGCTCCCTGGCTCGCGACTCGATCAAGGCGATGGGGCGGGTCGACATCCTCGTCAACGCCGCCGGCGTCCTCCTGCAGGGCAAGCTCGAGCGGATATCCAGCCACGACTGGACCTGGATGCTCGAGACGAACCTGCTCGGCCCGGTCCGGAGCGTGACCAACTTCCTGCCGCACATGACCGAGCGCGGGTCCGGCCACATCGTCAACGCCGTCTCGTACGGCGGCCTGCTGCCGGGCGAGCCGCTGACGATCCCCTACGACAGCGGCCATGCCGCGCTGGCAGCCTTCACCGAGGGCCTGGCACGCCAGATGAGGGGCACAGGGGTCTTCGTGTCCCTGTACTGCCCGGGCTCGAAGAGCCAGCGCATCGGCCAGAACACGAGATCTCGCGGGATCGGCCGGTGGCTGGGCGGCGCCGACCAGACGGAGGACACCACGCGACACCTCGACCCGCTTGTCACCGGCCTCATCGAATCGATGCACCACCCGAGGTTCCTCATCCTCGGAGACCCTGACGAGGCGCCGGCGTTGCGGCGTCGCTGGGATCACCTTGACGTGTCTTTTGGGGATGCCGGCGAAGACAAGGTCCCGACTGTCTCGTGATAGCGCCGGAATTCGGGAACGACCTGCTTTCGAGCATCGGAATCTGTGTCGCCGCGGCCGCCCTGCTGGCGCTCGTCGGCTGGCGCTTGCGCCAGCCGCTGATCCTCGCCTACCTCGTGACCGGCGTGGTGATCGGTCCGACCAGCGTCGGCCTCCACCTGGTCAAGGATCTCGCGAGCATCCAGACCGTTGCCGAGATCGGGTTGATCCTTCTCCTGTTCATCATCGGTCTCGAGATCGACCTCAAGAAGCTTGCTTCGGCGGGTGCGCCGGTCCTGCTCACCGGCGCCCTGCAGGTCCCGATCTGCGTCGCCCTCGGCTGGGGTTTCTTCTATCTGATCGGCGCCCGAAACTCGCAGGGCAACTACGCGTTGCTCTACTTCGCCGCCTGCATGAGCCTGTCCAGCACGCTCGTCGTCGTCAAGCTCCTCTACGACAAGTTCGAGCTGGACACGCTGCCGGGCCGCATCTCACTCGGCGTCCTCGTCATCCAGGACCTGTGGGCCGTCGGGATGCTTGCGGTCCAGCCGAACCTCGAGAGCCCGAACCTGCTCCCGCTCGCCTTCTCTCTCTGGAAGGGCGCGCTGCTGGTGGTCGGGGGCCTGGCGATCTCGAAATACATCCTGCCGCACCTCTTTCGCGCGGTGGCCAAGGCGCCCGAGCTGGTGCTGGTGAGCGCTCTGGCCTGGTGCTTCTTCCTCGCCGGCATCGCGCAGTCGATCGGGCTTTCACGCGAGATGGGAGCTCTGATCGCCGGGGTGAGCCTGTCCACCTTCCCGTACAACCTGGACGTGATGGCCAAGGCGGTCAGCATTCGCGACTTCTTCGTGACGCTCTTTTTCGTCGCCCTCGGAATGCAGATACCGGTACCGAGCCTCCAGGTCGTCGAGCTCGCGCTGGCCGCCTCGGCATTCGTCATTCTGAGCCGCCTCGCCGTCGTGCCGATTCTTTACGGGTTGCGTTTGGGCCATCGGGCGAGCCTCCTCCCGGCGATCAACCTGGCGAACGTGAGCGAGTTCTCGATCGTCATCGCATCGCTCGGGTTGACCCGACACCAGATCAACGCCGACGTCGTGACCGTCGTGATCATCACCTTTGCAATCACATCTGTCGTCTCGACCTACATGATCAATTCGAGTCACGCCGTCCAGAGGGTGCTCAGCGGCGTGCTGAAGGCGCTTCGGGTTAGAGACCTGGACTCAGCGACTGGCGTCGAGGAGCGAAGCGAGGGGCGGCACGAGACTGTCGTCTTCCTCGGATTCTTCAGGGACGCCAGCTCGATGCTTTACGAGTTCGAGCACGGGGTCGACGCCTCGGCGGGGAAGGATTTCCTGAGCAAGATCCTCGTCATCGACTTCAACCCGAGAGTGATGCGGGAGCTTCGCAATCGCGGGATCAGCTGCATCTACGGCGACATCGCGCACTCCGACACGCTCCGACACGCCGGCATCGAGCAGGCGGAGCTGGTGATTTCCAGCATCACCGACGACATCCTTCGAGGCACGAACAACTTGAGGATGCTGAAGAACGTGCGCGCCGCCTGTCCGAAAGCCAGGGTGATGCTGACCACAGAGCACATTCCGCAGGCGCTCACCTTCTATGAAGCCGGCGCCGACGTGGTGTACCTACCGCGGCTCCATTCCGCGCCGGAGATCGCGCGCATCCTGAAGCGGGGGCTCGCGGAGGGTTTCGACAACATCCGAGCCGATGAGATCGAGCAGCTCTCGCAACGGCACGAGGTGCTCGCGTAGCAAACGGGTGACCCGGATCCTCGCCATCGCCGACGAGATCGATGAGGCTCTCTTCAGCGACAAGCTCGATCGGCTGCGTCCCGACCTCGTGGTTTCATGCGGCGACCTGCCGTTCGACTACCTCGAACACGTGGCCAGCCGCGTCGACGTCCCGCTTCTGTACGTGCCGGGCAACCACGACCCGGAGCTGCGGCCGGCCGATCCGACGTGGACGCCGCTGCGGACCGAGAGCGCGATACCAGGTCCGCAGGGCTGCGAGAACGTGGACGGTCGCGTCGCCGCAGCGGCCGGGCTACGAATCGCCGGCCTCGGCGGGTCCATGCGCTACAAACGCGGTCCGAACCAGTACTCGGACGCCGAGATGCGCTGGCGCGCGCTCAGCCTCGAGGTCCGCATCAAGCTGAACCCCGCTCGAGGCGCGCGCAGGCTTGACGTGCTGCTGACGCACGCTCCACCCCTCGGCTGGGGAGCGGCTGACGATCTGGCGCATCGTGGTTTTGCCGCCTTCGTGACCCTCGTTAAGGACCTGTCTCCCAAGTTGCTCGTCCACGGCCACCTTCACCCCTACGGGCGCAGCAAGCCCGAGCGCCCGCTGGGCGGCACGCGAATCGTCAACGCGGTCCCCTCGGCACTGATCGAGCTCTGACCTGGATCTGACCAGCGCTCAGAGCTGGAGGACGACGCCGGTGCCTTCGGCGCGCGCGCGGTCGTAGACGAGTCGCGCGGCGGCGGCGTCCTCGACCGCGAGGCCCATCGACTTGTAGATCGTGATCTCCTTCTGGGAGGTCCGGCCCGGCCGGGTCCCGGCAAGCACCTCGCCGAGCTCGGTGACCGTGTCCGGGTCGAGCCCTTGCAGCTCGTGAGAGCCGGCCGGAGGAGCGTTGACCGCGGCGCTGCGCGTCTCGACGAACACCTTGCCCGCGGCGAGCGTTTCGCGATCCACCTCGGGTCCGAACGTACCGCCCACCGAGCTGACGTGAACACCCGGTGAGAGCCACTCGCGGCGTATGACGGGCTCGCGCGCGTCAGTACAGCAGGCCACGACGTCCGCGCCGCGAACGGCTTCTTCGAAAGAGGTCACCACCCTCGCCTTCGGGTGCAATGCAGCGAGCTCCGATGCCTTGGCGTGGTCGCGCGAGGCCACCCTGATCTCCTGGAAGTCGCGCACTCGCGGGAACGTTGCGATGTGCGCATGACCCTGGGCTCCGGCGCCAAGGATTGCGAGCACGTGGGCATCGTCTCGAGCGAGCACACGTGCTGCCACGGCCGCCGTCCCTCCCGTGCGGATGGCGGTGATGTACGTGCCGTCCATCACGGCCAGCGGCGCCCCGTCGCCCTCGTCGAAAAGCGCGATGAGCGCCTGGTGGCTCGGCAGGCCGTGGGCGTGGTTGTCCGGGAAGACCGAGACCAGCTTGACCTCGAGCGCCACACCTGGCACATACCCCGCCATCATTCCCATCAGGCCAACGTCCGGGATGCGCGCGGCGGTTCGCGGCGGAACCGATGTGATCCCCGACGAATACATGACCAGCGCCTTGGCGAGTGCCTCGAGCATCTCGTCGACATCGAGCAGGCTCTCGACCTCGGCGCGACTGAGGTAGAGGAGCTCACCCACGCCAGGGATGATAGCGACGCCCAGGCCGGAGAGCGGCTCGCGGTGCCCTGGATTGCCATGACGCGGTCTCATCAATTTGCACGATGGCGGACCGCGCGCACGGCCGGTAGTCTCGAAACGTCGTGGACGTATACGACGGCGCGGTGATGATCAGGGGGAAGGACGGCAGGGAGCTGCGGCCGTGGCGGGTGGCCGTCTACCAGGATGGGGGCGCCCTACGCTACGTGACAGTCACCGCATCCGACAGCAACGAGGCTGCGGAGCGCGCTCGCCGGCGGTGGCCGGACGGGAACATCTTCACCCTCTGAGCCTCCGCGTCGCGCGGGCCGCGGCGCTGCCACTACGCTAAAACCGTGGCCCGATCGCGGTGAAAGACTTCCTTCGCAATCGAAATCTGCTGAACCTGATGCTCGGCCACCTGACGGTGGACAGCTACGTCGGCGTGATCCCGGTGCTCTATCCGCTCCTGATCGGCCGGTTCCACCTGAGCCTCGCGACAGTCGGTCTCGTGAGCCTCGCCTACAGCGGCACGGCGGCCATCTCGCAGCCGCTCTTCGGGGTGATCGCGGACCGCTTCGGCACCCGGCTGACCGGCGTCGCCCTCGGCTGGACCGCGCTCACCTTCGCGCTCATCGGTTTCGTCCCCAGCTTCCCGCTCCTGCTCGTCGTCGCCTGCGCTTCGGGCCTCGGTTCCGGCGCGTTCCATCCGTTCGGAGCGCTCGACGTCCGCGCCCTCCTGCCGGCGTGGCGACGCAGCTTCGGCATGTCGGTTTACGTGACCGCCGGCACAGTCGGCGTCGCCATCGGCCCGCTCGTCGGGATCGCCCTGTTCGGAGCCCTCGGCATCCATGGCACCGGCCTGCTCGTCATCCCCGGTGTGGCCTCCGGCGCCTACCTTCTATGGCGGATGCGGTCTGTCGTGCCGCCTCCCGCGCATCTCCGGACGGGCGTGGCCGGCGCCGCCGTGCCGGTATTCGCGCTGGCGATGGTGATTGGCGTGATGATGTCCCGCAGCTGGACTGTCATGGTCTTTCAGGCGTTCACCCCGACCTGGTATTCGCAGCTCGGCTACGGTCCCGGCTTCTACGGCCCCCTCGTCACCACGCTCGTGCTCGCCAGCGCCGCGGGCACCGTCGGGTGCGGAACGCTCGCGGACCGCTACGGCCGCCGAACCGTGATCCTGGGGACGCTGGTGCTGAGCGCGCCGGCCATCCTGCTCTACACGCTCTTCCCTGGGCCGTGGGCCTTCCTGGCCGCGATCCTCATCGGCCTCCTCGCGGCCTCGACCGCCCCGCTCATGTTGCTCATGGCGCAGCAGCTGATGGCTTCGCGGGCGGGCCTTGCATCGGGGCTGGTGATGGGCCTTGGGTTCGTGACCGGTGCGATAGGGGTGCCGATCAACGGCGCGATCGCGGACGCGATCGGCCTGCAGAAGTCGCTCATGACGCACGTCATCCTGGTCCTGGCCACCATCGCGATCGCATGGTTCCTGCCGCGCGAGGACGAGATGGCGCGCCACACGGTGCCGGCGCCGGAAGCTCAGCCGGCCGTGGCGCCCTGACAATGGGAACAGTGCTCACGACCGGCGAACAGATGGAGATCGCCGTCCACGACGACGCGCCCGCGCTGGCGAAGCTCTTCACGATGCCCGTCGCCAAACGGCTTGGCGCCCTGGCGCAGCTGCGCGGCATCTCTGAGTTCGACGAGCCGGCGATGAAGCAGCTCAGGCAGATCCACGAGCATGGAGACGGGTTCAGGGTCGAGGACGACGATCCTCGCTACCCGATTGCGCTGGCGCGCCTGGTCGAGGCTGACGCGTGGGGCCAGCTGCGGCGTGACCTGGCGCGCGCGTGGGAGTACCAGCGGGCTGTCCTGCCTGGAATCCACCACCCGGAAACGGTCGAGGTCGCTCTGACCCTCGGATACCCTGACGACCCCGTCTTCATCGAGCGCACGCTCGGTTATTACGGGATGGGCTCGCAGCCCGGCAGCATCTGGATGGTGGCCTGGCCCACTGACTACAACGTGACGCGAATCGGCGCATGCGGTGTGCACGAGCTTGCCCACAACCTTCGCACGCCCAACGTGGAGGGTCCGTTCGACCTGGCGGAGTGGGTGATCCACGAGGGCCTTGCGGAGGTCTTCACGGTCGAGGTGTGCGGGCCCGACTCAACGGGAGGGTGGTACGCGCCGGTTGCCGGCGAGGTGCTTGACGCGGCGTGGCAGAAGGTCACAGGCGCGTTCGGCACGGGCCGTTCGTTTCCCGACTGGACCCCGTACGTCCTTGGCGACGAGGTGGCGGGACGGATGGGCTTGCGGCCGGTGGGAGTGCCGCACATGGGTGGATATGCCGTGGGCAGGGCGATCATCGAGCGTTATCTCGCCGCGACAGGGCTGAGGGCGGCGCAGGCGATAGTGCGGCCCAAAGCCGAGATACTCGCCGGCGTGGGGCTCGCGCCGAAAGCCAAGAGCTGACTCCGCCCGAATGAGCGCACCCCGCGCGACGCGGCCGTACATGCCCGGATATGGCCTGCGCCACGCGGACGAGGGCACCGGGCTCCTGCCGTGGGCTTTCGGCCTGCAGACCGGCGATTTCACCGGCTCGCCCACGCGCTGGGAGTTCGGGGAGTGATCGGCAACGTGTACGAGGCAGCCGGTGGCGCCGAGACCTTCCGGCTGCTGGTCGAGCGCTTCTACGCGCGGGTGGCGGAGGACGCGGTCCTCCGGCCCGTTTATCCGGAGGAGGACCTGTCAGGCGCGACAGAGCGCCTCACCCTCTTCCTGATCCAGTACTGGGGCGGGCCCTCGACTTACAACGAGCGGCGCGGCCATCCACGCCTGAGGTTGCGGCACCAGCCTTTCGCCATCGGCCGGTCTGAGCGCGATGCGTGGTTGCGCCACATGAGCGCGGCGGTCGACTCGCTGGAGCTGGCTCCAGCCGTGCGCAAGGCGCTGCTCGACTACTTCGAGACGGCTTCCACGGCGATGATCAACCAGCCGGCTCCGCGCTGACCGGCGCCACTGCGCTGACCGCGTTCGGTGCCGCAGTTGGCGCAGGTTGAACCAGGTTCTCGGCGACGGGGGTGGCTGCGTCGAGCTCGATGACCAGCGTATGTCCGGAAGACTTGGCGCGGCGTAACGCTGCGCGCAGGCGCGGGATCTCGGCGCGCAGCGGCTGCTCCACCCAATCGAACGCGATCACGCGCTCGTTGACCTCCCAGAACAAACCGTTCTGCATCGATTCCATCCGGTCGAGCGCTCCATCGATGAAGTCGGGCGGAGCGGCTGCGATCCCCTCGACGAGGATGTGCGCGACGTCTTTCTGGTCGGCCGCCATGGCCCAGAACGTGAGCTTGGCGACACCTTTGAAAAGACCGTTGAGTGCGATCGGGCGCGCGCCAGGGATCCGGTCGAGAAGGTTGCGGACCATCAGAAGCGCGAGGCGGTGTGTGACCTCGGGGTCTCGGTTCCTGGCTTCGATGGCGAGGTCCGCGACGTCCTCGGCGGCCGCGCCGTAGATCGCCGGCATGCCTGCCTCGTCGAAGTGGCGGCCGTAACGGAGCAGGTGAGCCGCAGCCTCGACGGCGAGGTCGGGTCGCCATTCGAGCGATCCGATGGCGAGCCG
>JBGOTG010000078.1:0-10210 GCA_041476405.1 Candidatus Dormibacteraceae bacterium
AGGCCGGCGAGATGGTGAGCCATGGCCACTGCGGCCGCCAGCGCTTCGCCAGGCTCGACCAGCCTTTCGACCAGGCCGATCTGGAACGCCTCGACGGCGGGTACAGGGCGCCCGGTCAGGATGAGGTCCATCGCCCTTCCGTGTCCGACGAGCCGTGGCAGCCGGATGGTGCCCAGGTCGATCAGCGGCACGCCAAATCGGCGGTTGAAGACTCCGAACGTGGCGTCCCGGGCGGCGACCCTGAGGTCGCACCACAGTGCCAGCTCGAGGCCGCCCGCGACCGCGTAGCCCTCCACCGCCGCGATCACCGGCTTGTCCAGCTCGAGCCTGGTCGGTCCCATGGGGCCGTCGCCCTCTTCCGATGGGCGTTCGAGCGCGCCCGCTGCGACAGCCTTCAGGTCGTAGCCCGAACAGAATGTGCCGCCCGCCCCGGTCAGGATCGCCACCGAGAGGTCTTCGTCAGCGGCGAACCGGCGGAAGCTTTCGGCCAGCTGCCGGGCGGTGGCGGGGTCCACTGCGTTCCGGACGTCCGGCCTGTCGATGGTGACGATCACCACCGCGCCATCGACCTGGTATCCGACCGTCAGCGATTCACTCCGCGCCCATGTAGGGATACCGGTGATCGGTGGGCGGCGCGTACGTCTCCTTGATAGTCCGCGGGCTGACCCATCGAACGAGGTTCAGAAACGAGCCTGCCTTGTCGTTGGTGCCTGACGCGCGCGCTCCACCGAACGGCTGAAGACCCACGACAGCGCCTGTCGGCTTGTCGTTGATGTAGAAGTTGCCTGCCGCGTTGACGAGTGTCTCGGAAGCCTTGCGGATCGCACCTCGGTCGCGGGCGAAGATCGCGCCGGTCAGACCGTAAGGGCTGGTCCTGTCACACAGGTCGAGCGTCTCCTCGAACTTGGAATCGGCATATGGATAGATGGTGAGGATCGGCCCGAACAGCTCCTCACGCAGGAGCTTGAAATCGGGGTTCTTCGTCTCGATGACTGTGGGGCGGACGAACCAGCCCACGCTGTCGTCTCCCTTGCCACCGGCGATCACCTTGGTGTCCTCGGCCCCTTGCGCGAACTTGATCGCGGCCATGTGCTTGGCATACGCCTTGCCGTCGATCACCGCGCCCATGAAGTTGCGGAAGTCGGCGACGTCTCCCTGCGGAATCGCGTCGACCTGCTCGGCGAGCTCGTTGCGAAGGCTCTTCCAGATCGACTGGGGGACGTAAGCGCGCGATGCGGCCGAGCACTTCTGTCCCTGGTACTCGAAAGCCCCGCGCACCAAAGCGGTGCGCAACGCATCTGGGTCGGCGGAAGGATGCGCGACTATGAAGTCCTTTCCGCCGGTCTCACCCACCAGGCGTGGGTAGGTGCGGTACTGGTCGATCTTCTGGCCGACTTCCCGCCACATGCCCTGAAAGACCTCGGTTGATCCTGTGAAGTGGATGCCTGCCAGCGACTTGTGTGCAACGACCTGCTCAGAGATCTCGGCGGCGCTTCCGCTGACCATGTTGACCACGCCGGGCGGCAGCCCGGCCTCGTTCAGCAGCTCCATCAGGAAATGACAGACGAGCAGCGTCTGCGTCGCCGGCTTGAACACCACGGTGTTGCCCATCAGGGCCGCGGCCATCGGCAGGTTTCCGGCGATCGACGTGAAGTTGAACGGACTCACGGCGAAGATGAAGCCCTCGAGCGGGCGGTACTCGAGCCGGTTCCACGCGGTGCCGTCGCTGGCCGGCTGCTGGGCGAGGATCTGGTCCCCGAAGTGGGCGTTGTAGCGCCAGAAGTCGATCAGCTCGCACGCGGCGTCGATCTCCGCCTGGTGCACAGTCTTCGACTGGCCCAGCATCGTCGCGGCGTTGATGGTGTCGCGCCACGGTCCGGCCAGCAGTGCGGCCGCCCGCAGCAGCACCGCGGCCCTCTCCTGGTAGGAGGTGGCCGCCCACATCTTCCTGGCCTCGAGAGCGGCGTCGATCGCGTCGGCGAAGTCCTTGCGGGCGCCGACCGCGACCTCGGCGATGGAAAGCTCCTTGCGGTGGGGGGAGCGGATATCGGCCCTCGACGCGCCCCAGCGCCGCTCGCCGCCGATCTGCATCGGCACTTCGGTGCGGGCGTCGGTGAGCTCGGCCAGCCTGGACTTGAGACTCTTCCTGAGAGGGTCGCCGGGGGCGTAGGCTCGTATCGGCTCGTTGACTGGAGTTGGGACCATGAAGTGTCCGTCCGCTGTCATGTCAGCTCCTGGGAGTGGAAGGGCTTGCGGCGCCAACGTCGATGATGCCGGAAACCCAGGGCGGCCGTACGCCGGGTTGACGTAACCCGAAGTCGTATCCCATTTGGTCCGCGTCAGTTCCCTTGGAGGACCTGCGGTGGTTGTTGGCTACTCAGACGCTCGGTCCACGCGCACCTCGGATCGGGTCAGGAAGACGGTACGGCTGATTGGACGGCGCGGCTACGCGCTGACGCCGGCCCGCCTCGGCGCCCTGTGCCTGGGTGGACCGCTGTGCGAGGCCGACGTCCGCCGGGCAGTGGCCACCGTCCCTGAGCTGACTGTGACCGAAGGCCTCGTGGTCGAGCGCTCTGCTGTCGGGTGCCTGGAGGAGATCCAGGCTCGGGCCGGCTCGCACGATGCGGAAGCCGCCCCCTACCTGCCGATGACCGCTCGCTTCGTCCGCACGTTGGTGGCCGTCGCTCCCTTCATCCGAAGCGTCTCGGTGGCCGGGTCGCTCGCGAGCGGCGGCTTCAGGGCTTCGGATGACGTGGACCTCAACCTGATCGTCGACGACGGCCACCGCCACCTCGCATACGTCGCCGTCAACGTGCTCGGGCTGCTCCATGCCCTGGCGCATCGCGCGAAGCCGGTTGACGACCTGACGCGCCGCCCGCTCGCGCCACGCTTGATGACCGCCAACCTGATCCTCGAGCGGTCGCAATGCCACCCGCTCGAGCGACAGGACGAGGACATGGCGTACGAGTTGCTCGTCGCGGAGCCGCTGTTCGGACGCGACACGATCGACGAGGTCCTCGACTCCAATCCCGCGCTGCTCGACCACTTTCCGCAGCTGGCGTGCAAGACCGCATTCATGCAGGTCGACGCGCCCGCCTGGCGCTTCCCGGCGCCGATGTTCCCAGCCGCGCTCGACGGCGTCGCACGGCGGATCGGCGAGGCTGCCTGGCGATATATGCAATGGACGCGCAGGGGTCATCCCGACGCACTGGCCAGGGTCGCATACGTGCGAGCAACCATGCGTCCTTACACGCTGTTCGACGGACCCGGCTGAAGTTGCTCCCATACGTCACAGGCGGCCTCCTCGTGATCACGTTCGCGGTTCTGGTGACGACCAGCGTCGCTCTGTTCGCATTCGGCGTGAATCTCCTGTATCTCACGTGGCGCGCCACACGCATCCGACCGCGGCAGAGTCGGCCAATCGCCGGCGGGACCGAGCCGAGGCTTTGCGTGCAGGTGCCGATCTACAACGAGCGCTATGTGGCGGAACGCGTCCTCGATGCTGTTTGCGAGCTTGATTGGCCTCGCGCGCTGATCGAGGTCCAGGTTCTCGACGACTCCGACGACGAGACGACAGCCATCGTCTCGCGCCGCTTGGCTCACTGGCGGCGCAGGGGAATCACCGTGTCTCACGTCAGGCGTGACTCGCGCAAGGGGTTTAAGGCCGGCGCGCTTGCGCACGGCATGACGCTCACCGATGCGCCGTTCATCGCGATCTTCGACGCGGACTTCGTCCCGCCGCGCGACTTCCTGCGCCGCACGCTCGGCGCCTTCGACGACCCGGCCGTGGGCTTCGTCCAGGCCCGCTGGGGCCACCTCGACGAGGGTTACTCGTGGTTCACGCGCCTGCAGGCGCTGGCGATCGACTTCCACTTCCTGGTCGAGCAGGCCGTCCGTTCAGCTCAAGGCTACTTCACGAACTTCACCGGCACGGCAGGTGTCTGGCGGCGCGCCGCAATCGAGGATGCGGGCGGCTGGAGCGCGGCGACGCTGACCGAGGACCTCGACCTCAGCTATCGGGCGCAGCTGCGTGGCTGGCGACCCGTATACCTCGAGGACCTCGTCGTGCCCGAGGAGCTCCCCGTGTCCATCGATGCTTATCGGCGCCAGCAGTCTCGCTGGGCGACCGGCAGCTTCCAGTCCGCCTTCCTGCTGCTGGGCCCCGTCCTGAGGAGCAGGAACCGGCCGGCGGTCAAGCTCCAGGCGGCGGTTCACCTGCTGTCCTACGGCGTCGGACCGGTGATGCTCGCCCAGCTCGCCTGCTACCCGCTGCTATTGCTGACCGTCGACAGCCGTTGGTTTCCGTGGCAGCTGGCCGACGCATCAGTGCTGGTCATCGCCATTGGCGCATCGCCGTGGATCGGCTTCATGGTCGCGCAGACAAGACGGGGTCGGCCCTGGTGGTCAGGCCTGCCCTCAGTGCTCTGCCAGGTCGTGGGCGCAGGTATGTCTCTCACGGTGCTCGTCGCCATGGTCCGCGCGACTCGGAGCGGCGGGGAGTTCGTCCGGACGCCCAAGCACCGCATCGTCCAGCGCGGCCAGGAATGGCGCGACCAGGACTACGTGAGCGTGGGAGATCCGCGGGCCCTGGCGGAGGCGGTGCTCGGGATCGCCTCGTTGATGATCGTGGCGCCCGCCATCGCGTCAGGGCAAGGCCTGGTCGCCATCTACTCGAGCCTCTTCGCGCTGGGCTTTTTGACCCTGGCCGCCATGAGCGCGAGGGACTTCCTCGAGGTCCTCACCTTGCGGAGCCTGGGACGCCGCGCGCTGGCGAGGCTGCGATTCGCGGCCCCTGCCCTGGGGCTGATGGCCCTGTGCGGGCTTCTGCTCGTCGTCGCCGCGCAGATGCCCGAGCCCTTCGAGGACGGCTACGGCCACTGGCTAATCGCCGCCAACCTCGCGTCGACAGGGCACCTGAGCGACCCGCTCTTCGGGATGCAGGACACGTGGCTGCCCGGCTACCACCTCGTGGCGGCGGCGGTCCTGAACGTGTTCGGGCTCTGGTCGCTCGGCGCGCTGAAGGTCCTCGGCGCGTTGCTCGCCCTTGCCACACTCGCCTGCGTCTACGCCCTCGCGCCCAACGGGCGGCAAGGCCGGCTCGCGGTGGCCTTGCTCATCCTCAACCCGGTCTTCCTCTTCACCTCTGGCTCGACGGTGGTGGAGCCACTGCTGACCGCGCTCCTCACCGCCGGCGCGCTGGCGGCCGTCAAAGGGCGCATGAAGCTCGCCGCACTGCTTGCGATGCTGGCCTGCGTGACCGCCACCAAGGCGTGGATCTGGATCGGAGCCGCCGCCGCCTTCATCGTCCTCGAGCAGCTCGTCCAGGCAAGCAGGAACAGGATGCGGGGCTTGCGCGGACAGGCACGCCGCCGGGCGCTCGCCGTAGCTTGGGCCGTACCGGCGATCGCGCTCCTCGTCTTCCTGCAGCTCGGCTTCGCCCCCGCCACCAACTCGGTCGCTCGCGGCTCGCTCGAGGTCTTCTCGGCGACCTCGCGCGGCAGCATTCCCGCGGGGGCCGTCGCGCGCCTGGTGGAGGTGGCCGGCACTTTCGGGCTGGCGGCCCTTCCGCTGTTCGCGTTGGGGGCAGTCGGCCTGTGGGGTGCATTGAGGGGGCCGGCCTCGCAGGCCGGCGGCGCCACCTTCCGCTTTCTGTATCTACCGGCTGCCGCGTATCTGGCCGCGGTGCTGGGGCTGGTGACGATCGGCGCCTACACCGGGAGCCATCGTTACCTCTACCCGGCTCTGCCCGCCCTCGCCCTGCTTGCTGCGGCCGCGCTCGACCGCCACGCGGCGGTTCTGCGAGTGGCCGCAGTGGCGGCCGGCGGGCTGCTCGTCGTCGGCTTCATCCCCGTCTTCGCCGGCTTCGCGGCTGACAACGCGGGGCTCGTGGCGGCCGGCAGGGCGGCCGGCGGCAGCCCGGGCATCCTGCTCACCGACTCGCCGGTGGCTGCCTTTTACAGCGGAAAGCCGCCTTCTGAAATCGCCGGTTCACAAGGCCTGCCCGCCGACCGGACGCGAGCCGTCGACTGGTTGCGTGCCGGCGGGGTCACGGAACTGGTCCTCGAGGACGTTCCTTACTACAAGGCCACCGCCGTCTTCCCCGGCCTGGCGGCGGGCACGGCGAGCGCGCCCTTCGAGCCGCTGGGCGACCAGGGCAGCTACCAGGTTGCGGGCGGGAAGCCGGTCTACGCATACCGGCTGGGCGCCGGGCGCCTCACGCAATCGATGTTCCCCGGTGTGACCGCTGCGATCTCACCGATGCCCGCGCAGGGCAAGACATCACCGCTGGCCAAGGGACTGTCCCTGCGGGTCGGCGGCCAGGACATCGCGGGCGAGGGAATGGGGTTTGGCGCCCCGATCGTCCAGTACCTCGACGGCTGGGTTTACTCGGGCACCGCTACCACCGCCGATCTGTCGACCACCACCGCGACGACCTGGCGACGCACGTTTGCGCTGGACGAGATGGGAGGCGACGCGGCGCATCGATACGCTTTCGTTCCGATCGTCTCGCGCGGCAGCATCGAGGTCACATACTCCGTCGACTCGACTGGAGTTTCGATCGCGGTGCGCGTGCTCGACCTCGCTCCCGGCTACAAGGCCGTCGGGATCCTCAACGAACAATCAGCGGCGTTCGACGACTTCGCCGAACCGGGCCACACCTTCATCGGTGCGGCCTTCGGCATCTGGGTGCCTGCCACAGGCGACTATGCCCGGCTGCGCTCGGGCGACCTCGGCGTCGAATGGTCGGTGCCGCCTCTTCCAGGAGCGCAGATGCACGCCGGTCGCGAGCTCGTGCAGAGCGACTTCGATTGGGCAGGTCTCGATTACATCTTTGCCGCACCGTTCGACGGCGTGAGCTACCACATCAACGTGCAGGAGGCAAGGTGAAACAAGAGCTGAACGGAACTCCGCACGACGGCTCCGTCGATGTCGTCCTCGTCTATCCCCAGCGTGCGCCGGCCCAGGGTCGGCACTGGATCATGCCTTCGCTCGGACTGATGTATCTCAGCGCAGCCCTGCGCCGCGCGGGTTACAGCGTGCGGCACATCGACCACACGTTCCTCGAGCGCCGTGAGGTGCTGGACCAGATCGAGCAGCTGCAGCCCTCGGTGATCGGGATCTACTGCATGATCACGATGCAGGACGAGGCGCTTTCTCTTGCCGCGCAGGTTCGGGGAAAAGCGCTGACGGTGGTCGGTGGCCCGTATCCGTCCGGCGAGCCCGACACCTTCATCGACCATTTCGACCTCGTCGCGGTCGGCGAAGGCGAGGAGACGATAGTCCAGGTCATGGAGCACCTCCTCGACAAGCGGTTCGACGACGTGGCCGGGCTGGTCTTCAAGCGCGGCGGGGAGATCGTGCGCACCGAGCCTCGCGCACGCAGCAAGGACATGAGCGAGCTGCCGCTGCCCTATCGGGGCGACATCCCGAACGCCGAGTACATCGCTTACTGGCGCAGGCACTGGAGGGATGCGACGACGCCGTTGATGTCGACGCGCGGCTGCCCCTTCCGCTGCGACTTCTGTCACAAGTCGGTGTTCGGTGACCTGTTCAGCGCCCGCCCCGTGGATTCGGTGATCGCAGAGATGCGCGAGGTCGCCGAGCTCGGCTACGACCACATCTGGATGTCTGACGACCTCTTCACCCTCAACTACAGGCGCACGTTCGAGCTGGCCCAGGCGATCGAGGCGGCGCACCTGCCGCTGACCTGGGAGTGCTTGAGCCGCGTGACGCACGTCGACCAGGCGCTCTTCGAGCAGATGCATCGCGCGGGCTGCAGGCGAATCTTCTTCGGCATCGAGTCGGGCGACGAGGGAGTGCTCAAGCAGATGAAGAAGGGCATCACTCCCGAGCAGGCGCGAAAGGCGGTGGAAGCGTGCGTCGCAGCAGGCATCAAGGCGGCGGGCTTCTTCATGGTCGGCTACCTCGGCGAGACGACCGACTCGCTGATCAAGAGCATCAACTTCTCGAGCAGCCTGCCGCTCGACTACGTCAGCTACACGATTGCGTACCCGCTGCCCGGGACGGGGTTCTACGAGCGCGTGCGCGAGCGCCGGCAGCGCGGCGAGTGGCACAAGGTCCGCCACAACAGGCTCCTGTTCAATACGGACTTCTCCGAGCACAAGCTCCGAGCCGCAATCTTGAAGGGCGTCATCCAACACAAGCTCAACCAGCTGCACCTGCGGCCGGCGTCAAGGGCTTTCGAGCTGGCGACCAACCCTCTGATACGAGTCCTCAAGTGAATGCCATGCATCGACTTGCATGGCCCCAGCCGGCGGGTGATGATCGGTCCGTGACTTTGCTCGAGGAGGCGTTGAATCCGTATGAGTGACGCGTGGGCCAGCGTCTTCAGGCTCGTGGTCGGCATTTACTGGATCTACTTCGCGAGCACCAAATGGCAGGGCGTCGGCTGGATGCAGGGACTGATGCAATCGGCGGGGCCCCACAACCCGATACCCGGGTTGCACGAGTTTCTGATCCAGGTGGTCGCGCCCAACTGGTTCGTGTTCGCGATTGCGCAAACCGTCGGCGAAACCGTCGTCGGAGCCCTGCTGATCCTCGGACTCGCAACGCGCTGGGCCGGCATCGCCGGGCTGCTCCTCGCAATGAACCTGGCGCTGGTGGTCGCATTCGAGGTGAGCGACCCCGGGTTCCGGTGGCTGTACTACCTCGCTGTCCTGGTGAATGCGCAGGTCATCGTCTCGGGCGCCGGTCCATATGCGCTCGCGCGATTCTCCTGGGTGCCTGCGTTCCTCCGCTGAGTAGTGGGCGTGGCGCTCGCGCCGCCGTGGATCTGGCTGCCGCTCGTCGGTCCAGTGCGCATCAGCACCATCGCGGTCGCACTGGCCATGGTGGCGATCCTGTGGTGGCGCCGGGGCGTGTTCACGGCGCTCATCGCGGTCATGGCCTGGCTGTCGGCCTACGAGATCCTCTTCCAGGCGACCGGCGTGATCATCCACGGATGGAGCGTTTCGTACTTCTTCTGGATGAGCGCAGCCGTCGGTGGATGGGTGGTCCTGGGTGTGGTCAGATGCGTCCGGCCCGACCGCCTGCTGATGCTCGCGACCGGCGTGGTGTGGGCGGCCTGGATCCTGGCGGGCTTCAACTCGAACTCGCCGTCGGGAACCGGCACGCCAGGCTTTCCCAACGATTTCACCGTCGCGGGCGAGATCTTGAATGAGGTGAGCAAGACGTTGCTTGCCGCTGCGTACCTGATCGGTGCTCTGAGGACACGGGCACGCGCGCCACGATGACCAGCAGCCTCCATGCGTTGCTGAGATGCCCACACTGCGGCGCATCGCCCGAGCCGGGTCTCGAGCAATGTCCTGGGTGCGGCCGGAACGTGATGGCGGCGAGCGGTGGACTGGACCTGCTGGACGACGGCCTCCGGCCGGCCGCCGACCGGTTCGCCGCGCAGTACCAGGCGCTGCGCGCGCGAGAGGGCTGGTCCGTCGCGGGCGGCAGGGAGGACCCGCACGGCGGGTTGCAGCGCCTGTGGAAGCGCCGCCTGCGTTCGGTGTCGGGGGCGGCCGCGCTGCTCGCACGCGAGTGGGCTCCCACCACGCGGCCGGTCGTCGCCGACGTCGGATCCGGAGGCGGCTGGGCAGCTCGACAGATGAGGCATGCCGCGGTGATCGCATTCGACCTGCTCGACGTCAAACCCGGTGACGCCGAGCTCACCGTGCGGGCGGACATGCGCAGCCTTCCCGTTCGCGACGCCGCCCTCGACGCGGCTCTGTACGCCGCCTCTCTGCATTACGCCCCGGTGGAGCAAGCAGTGGCTGAGGCGGCTCGCGTTTTGCGACCGGGTGGACTCATGGTCGCGGTGGACAGCCCGATCTACGCCAACGAAAGCTCCACGGCTAAGGCCGCGACGCGCAGCGCGGCCTACTATGCCGAAGCCGGCTATCCGGAGCTGGCCGGCCGCTATCACCCCATCGATGCGGACGGCTTGCGCTCGGCCCTCGACGCATCGGGCTTCGACATCGAAAGGCTGAGCGTCGTGGGACGGTGGGGCCGCTTCGCGCGCAACGCTCAGGCCTCCCTCGTCGTCGCCAGGCGGTTACCCTAACGTCGATGAGCGTGGATCGCGAAGGTTATGGGTTCCCCGAGCACCAGAAGACGCTCGCGCGGTTGATGGAGGACGTGCGCGTCCTTTCACCCTCCGGGGTGGAGCGCGTGGCGAAGGGTTGGGACGAGCACGTCGGCA
>JBGOTG010000079.1:0-10135 GCA_041476405.1 Candidatus Dormibacteraceae bacterium
CTGTTCCACTGATTGGTGAGCTGCGGCAGGTCACGATGGCTCTGGATGTAGCGCTTGATGATCGACCCGACGATGGTTTCGGATGTCGGACGCACGGCGAGCGGCTCCTCGAGCTCCTCGTTGCCGGCACCCGCCCTGGTCACCCATGCGACCTCGGGCGCGAAGCCCTCGACGTGCTCGGCTTCCTTCATCAGGTAGTCGCGCGGAATCAGCAGAGGGAAAGCCCAGTTCTCGTGCCCGCTCTCCTTGATCATGTCGTCGAAAGCGCGCGTGATCGCTTCCCACATCGCCCATCCATATGGGCGCACGACCATCATGCCGCGGATTCCGGACCAGTCCGCCAGCTCTGCCTTGCGGATCACATCCGTGTACCAGCGGTCGAAATCGCCGGACATCTTGGTGATGTCCTTCACGAAGTCCTGCTGTTCTTCGGCGGCCTCTTTCATGCGACGCGTTCTGCCGCGATCGCGTCTATCTCGGCCAGCAGCACTGCCAGCAGCTCCTCCTGGGCCACCGTCTTGTACAGCTTGCCCTTCTTGAAGATGACGCCCTTGCCCCGACCTCCGGTGACGCCGATGTCCGCATGCCGGGCCTCGGCCGGTCCGTTGACCACGCAGCCCATGACCGCGATCGTGATCGGCACCTTGAGCTTCGCGATGTGAGCCTCGACCGCCTTCACAGTCGGGACCATGTCGTACTCGAGCCTGCCGCACGTGGGGCACGCGACCAGCGTCGCGCTCTCGTTTCGAATCGCGAGGGTCTTCAAGATCTCGTGCGCCACGCGAATCTCTTCACGCGGGTCTGACGTGGCCAGCGAGACGCGGATGGTGTCGCCTATGCCCTCGCTGAGCAGGATGCCCATCCCCACCGCGCTGCGGATGCTGCCGGCCTCCACAGGGCCGGACTCGGTGACGCCGAGGTGGATGGGGTACGCGCGCGCGGCCGCGAACTTGCGGTTCGCCATGATGTTGGTCCAGACGTCGGTCGCCTTGAGCGACACCTTGATGAAACCGGGCCCGTAGTCGAGGTCCTCAAGGATCTTGCAGTGGCCGAGCGCGACCTCGACCATTCGGTCGGCAGTCGCTTCGCGGTTGTCGCGATCGATGTGGTGCTCTTCCCGCATCGTCTTGTGGACCTCTTCGGGGAGCGAACCCGCGTTGACTCCGATGCGAAACGGGATCTGGCGCTCCTTGGCCGCGTTGACCACCTTGATGACCTTGTCGCGGTCCGGGATGTTGCCTGGATTCAGGCGCAGGCAGTGCACGCCCGCTTCGATCGCGAGCAGCGCCAGCGTGTGGTCGTAGTGGATGTCCGCGATGACCGGCAGCGGCGAGCCCTTGACGATGTCTTTCAGCGCCTCGGCCGCCTCGCGGTCGGGCACGGCGGGGCGTACTAACTCGCAGCCCGCCTCTTTGAGCTCGTGGATCTGGCGAAGAGTCGCCTTGACGTCACGGGTGTCGGTCTTGGTCATCGTCTGCACGGCGATCGGCGCGGCGCCGCCGATCACGACCCCGCCGACGTTGACCGGTATCGACTTTCGACGCGTGACCATCAGTGGATTCCGGTGAGCTGGCCGGTCGCGATGCGCTGGATGTCCAGGAAGCTGATCACCGCGGCGAGGGCCAGGAGGGCGACCAGGCCCCAGCGCTGGAAGTTCAGCTCGCTCTTACGGTCGAACGGCCGGCGGCGAAGCCACTCGATGACGACGACCAGGATCCGCCCCCCGTCGAGGGCGAGAAGGGGCAGGAGGTTGGTGAATCCGAGCGCGACAGAGAGCAGCGCGACCAGGAATATGTAGGAGGGCGGGCCCTGGGCCACTGTGCCGGCCGTGAGGGCGCCGATACCTATAGGTCCGGTCAGGCCCTGGGGGCCCAGCAGTCCTCCTGGAACCTGCCCTGTGATGAGAGCGTCGAGCCCCTGGACGATGCCCCCCATGGCCACGAACGGGAAGGTCACCCCGTCGACGACCGCCGACTGAACCGTGACGATCCGCGGCGCGACTCCGACGCCGATCTGGCAGGTAGAGGACGCGGCGCAGATGGGTGTCACCGTGATGGTGAACTTCGTGCCGTCGGGGTGAACACCGCTGAGCACCAGCGGTGCGCCGGGATGCGCGTTCTCCTCCTGCGAGATGAAGCCTGGCGCCGTGACCGGCTTCCCGTTGACGGTTCGGATGCTGTCGCCCACCCTGAGGCCCGCCAGTGCGGCAGGCTTGCCGTCCAGCACCCTCTGGATCTTGCCCGGGTCGTCGTTAAGCTGGGTGAGGCCGAACCCCGCGATGAGCAGAATCGCCACTATGAAGTTCGCGATCGGGCCGGCCGCCAGGATCGCGATCCGCTGCAATGGCGGCTTGGAGTGGAAGCCGCTGGGCTGGTCGAAGTCGCCGGCCTCCATCCCCCCCATTCGGACGTAGCCGAGGATCGGCAGCAGCCTCACCGCGTACAGGGTGCCGCCGCTGACCATCGACCACAGCTTCGGGCCGGCGCCGATCGAGAACTCGATCACGCGCACCTTGAACAGCTTCGCCACCAGGAAATGCCCTGCTTCGTGGGGTGCGATCAGGATCAGGAACATTCCGCCGATGCCGACGGCGACCAGGAGCCAGCTGAGCAGGGTGCTCACGCCTTCAGACTACCGGAGTTGGCTTTCACGTAATCCCGTGCCCAACGGTCGGCCTCCAGGATCTCCTGCATCGAGTCCCTGCCGCCCGGGAAGGCGGCCAGAGCCGCCGCCACCGTCCTGACGATCGCGCTGAACGGGAGGCGGCCCGCGAGGAACGCGTTGACCGCCTCCTCGTTCGCCGCGTTGAGTACGGCGGGGTGCGCGCCGCCGGCTGTCGCGGCCTCTCGCGCCAGCCGTACGCTCGGAAACCGGTTCTCATCGAGCGCATGGAACTCCAGGCCGCTGAACTCCTCGAGCATCGTCGGCGGAACAGCGTCAGCCAGGCGTTCGGGGTACCCGAGGGCCACCGCGATCGGCAGGCGCATGTCCGGCCGGCCGAGCTGCGCCTTGAGCGAGCCGTCGATGAACTCGACCACCGAATGCACGACGCTCTGCGGATGGATCAACACCGAGACCTGGTCGATCGGGACACCGAACAGGTGGTGAGCCTCGATCACCTCCAGCCCCTTGTTCATGAGCGTCGCCGAGTCGACGGTGACCTTCGGGCCCATCGACCAGCGCGGGTGGTTCAGCGCCTGCTCCACGGTGACCTGGTCGAGGTCGAGGTCGGGGTGGGCCCAGAACGGCCCCCCGCTGGCGGTCAGGATCAACCGTCGGATGCTGTCCCGGCTCTCGCCCCAGAGGCACTGCCACACGGCGCTGTGCTCCGAGTCGATCGGCCGGATGCCACGATCGCCCGCCGCCCTCATGACCAGCGCGCCGGCCATGACCAGGACTTCCTTGGTCGCCAGCGCCACTTCCTTGCCGGCCTTGAGCGCGGCCATCGTGGGCGCCAGCGCGCGAGCCCCCGGGATCGCGACCACGACCAGGTCGCACCTCGGGTCCGTCACCATCTCCTCGACCCCGGCGTCGAACTCGGGGTCGCCGGCCTGGCCCTGGATGAGGTAGGCCGCCGTGCGCCTGGCTGATCGGCGCCCCTCGGTGAGGCCGAAGAGTCGCAGGCGCGCCGGGTTTCGATCGATGACGTCCAGCGTCTGCTGCCCGATGGATCCCGTCGCCCCGAGGACCGCCACGTTGACGGGCCGGGCTAGGGGCCCCCGCGAAGTCACGGCGCAGCCTCTGACTTCGTGGGGTTCCTCACTGGAGGATGTGGAACATCAGCACGTAGAAGTAGACGAGGATCGGGGGAAACAGGATCGAGTCGAGCCTGTCGAGAACCCCGCCATGACCGGGGATGAGGTTCGACGAATCCTTGACCTCGGCGATGCGCTTCATCTGAGACTCGACGAGGTCGCCTAGCTGCGCGCTGACACCGACGAGGATGCCGAGGGCGACGGCGTGTATCAGCGGGAGTCCGATGATCGCAGCGACTCCGACGACCATCACGATCACCGACCCGACCACGCCCGCAATCGCGCCCTCCAGGGTCTTGCGCGGGCTGATCGCAGGGAAGAATGGGTGACGCCCGATCCTGCTGCCGACCAGGAGCGCGAGTGAGTCGTTCGCCACTATCGCGAAGATCGTGAACATCGCCCACACCATCCCGTGAGGCCGCGACGTGTACAGCAGCAGGTAGTAGTTGAGGGGCATGCCGATGTACAGCGCGCCGGCCACGCCCATCGCCCATCGCCCGAGGCCCTGCCGCCGCCCGGGGACGAACAGGAAGGCGGCCAGGCCGACGACCAGGGCAAGGGACAGGACGAGGTTGACGTCGACCTCTTTGAGCACGGTGCCGCTGAACGCGAAGAAGGCGCCGAGCGGAAAGAGCAGCCAGCTCGGCGCGCGCGACCCCATGCCGTCCGACAGGCCGCGGAACTCCCAGAGCGCCAGGCCACCCAGGAGGATCGCGAGTCCGTAGGCGCCGTAGGTGCCGGCGTAGATGGCGCCGATGACGATCGCCAGGATCACGAAGGCGCTGAGGATCCGGGTCATCAACGGGCTGGGTCTGGCACCGAGCAGGGGCCTGCTCTCCGTGGTCACCGTGATGCCTCCTGCACGGCTCCGTCCGGTCTGCCGCCGAATCTGCGCACGCGCGAAGAGTAATCAGCGAGCGCGGCCTTGAGGTCTTCGACGCCGAAGTCGGGCCAGAGCGTCTCGGTCACCAGCATCTCCGAGTAGGCGGACTGCCACAGGAGGAAGTTGCTGACACGCCGCTCACCCGCCGTGCGGATTATCAGGTCGGGGTCGGGGAGCTCGGGCACGTAGAGGCGGGCCGTGATAGCAGCCTCGTCGACATCCTCAGCGGGCACGCCGTCGGCGATGAGGCGCCGCACCGCATCGACCAGCTCGGCGCGACCGCCGTAGTTCAAGCAGACGTTGAGGACCCCGTTCGTGTTGCGCCCGGTGCGCACCATCGCCTCGTCGATGCGCTCGCGCATTCGGGGCGAGAGCTCATCGCGACGCCCGCTGACCACAATTCGCACCCCCCGCCGGTGCATCTCGTCGATCTCGCGCTGCATCGTCTCGTGGAAGAGCCTCATGAGCGCCCTCACCTCGGCGCGGGGACGCGACCAGTTCTCGGTCGAGAAGGCGTAGACGGAGAGCACCTTGACGCCGAGCTCTTCGCAACCCTCGAGCACTCTTTTGATCGCGCGCACGCCGGCGCGATGGCCGAAGCTGGCCGGGTGGCCGCGGCGTCGAGCCCATCGCCCGTTGCCATCCATGATGATCCCGATATGAGTGGGGACAGTCGAGTCCAAGGGCTCTACAGCGTACCTACGTGGCCGTGACGTGGTGCCACGCGCAAGGCGGGCCCTAGACTTCCATCACCTCCGCCTCTTTTCGGGCGGCGACCGCATCGACTCTCTCGATTTGGGCTTCGGTCAGCTTCTGCAGACGCACATGCGCCCGCTTCGCGTCGTCTTCAGCGACCTCACCTTGCTTCTCCATCTGGTCGACGCGATGGATCTCGTCTCGACGGATGTTGCGGATGGCGACGCGCGCGTCCTCCGCCTTCGCCCTGACGAGCTTCACGAACTCGCGCCGCCGCTCTTCCGTGAGTGGGGGGATGGGGACACGTATCAGCTGACCGTCGCTTGCGGGATTGAGGCCCTGCTCACCTGACCGGAGCGCCTTCTCGACGGCGCCCATCTGGCTCTTGTCGTAGACCTGCACCACCAGCAGCCGCGGTTCCGGGGCGCTGATCTGCGCCAGCTGGTTGAGCGGGGTCGGCGTGCCGTAGTAGGGGACCATGACCTTGTCGATCAGCGCCGGGTTGGCGCGACCTGTGCGGATGGTGGCCAGGTCGCCGGCGAAGTGCTCGACCGACTTGGCCATCTTCGACTCCGCGTCTCGCACGATGGGATCGATCATCTCCCCCTCACCTCTTTGCGCCGACCAACGTGCCGATGTCCTCGCCGAGGATGACACGCTCGATGTTTCCGGGAATCAGCAGGTTGAACACCACTATCGGTACGTCATTGTCCATGCAGAGCGTGACTGCGGTGTTGTCCATGACCTCGATGCCGCGGTTTAGCACCTCGAGGTAATCCAGGTGTTCGAGCTTGACCGCGGTGGGGTCGCGCTTCGGGTCGGCAGTGTAGACCCCGTCGACCTTGGTCGCCTTGAGGATCACGTCGGCCTCTATCTCGACTGCGCGGAGGGCTGCGGTGGTGTCAGTCGTGAAGTACGGGTTGCCAGTGCCTGCCGCGAGTATCACCACGCGTCCTTTCTCGAGATGCCGCACGGCCCGGCGGCGGATGTACGGCTCCGCGACCTGTGGCATCTGGATCGCGGTCATCGTCCGGGCTGGGATGCCGATTCGCTCGAGCGCATCCTGCAGCGCCAGCGCATTGATCACCGTCGCCAGCATGCCCATGTAGTCACCGGTGGCACGGTCGAAGCCGAGCTCGCTGGCCGCCTGACCGCGGAAGATGTTGCCGCCGCCGACTACCAGCGCCGTTTGAACGCCCATCTCGTGGACGCTCTTCACCTGGCCGGCGATCGTCTGCACCACCGACAGGTCGATGCCGTAGTCACGCGCTCCGCCAAGCGCTTCACCGCTCAGCTTGAGCAGGACCCGGTTGTATTTGGGCGACCGGTCTCCCTGTATCACGACTCCCTGACGTTGAAGCGGGCGAACCTGCGCACTGCGATGTTCTCCTGCAGCTTCGAGATATTCTCGGCGATGAGCTCCCGCACTGTTGTCTTCGGGTCGCGCCAGTGCGGCTGCTCGATAAGGCAGTTCTCCTTGATGAAGGCCTCGACCTGGCCCTCCACGATCTTCGGGATGACGTTCTCCGGCTTCCCGTCCTGCTGCGCCTTCACCTCATAGACGACGCGCTCGGCGACGAGCACTTCATCAGGGATGTCTTCGCGCGATACCCATCGCGGGTTCGTCGCCGCGACCTGAAGCGCGAGCTCCTTGGCCAGCTTGCGAAAATCCTGGCCCTTGGCGACGAAGTCGGTCTCGCAGTTGACCTCGATCAGGACGCCGACCTGGGGTGGAAAGTCGTCGCCCAAGCGGTGGAGGTAGGCTTCGACAAGGCCCTGACCTGTCGTACGCCCGGCCTTCTTCACCGCTTTTGCGACACCCCGCTCGCGAAGGACTGTGTAAGCCTTGTCGAGATCACCCTCGGCCTCTTCGAGCGCCTGCTTGCAGTCCATCATGCCCGCGCCAGACATCTCGCGGAGCTTCTTGACCAGCTCCATGCTCACCTTGGCCACTAACGCGCCTCCTCGTCGTCCACGGTGCGCCCGCTGAACTCCTCTTCGGAGACTGTCGGGAGGTAGTCCTCCTCGTCCTCGAGGTATTCCTCGATCTCTTCGTACCTCGGCGTCTCAAGGAACTCCCGCTCCTCGACCTCAGGCAGGATCTCGCCGCGCGCCTGCGCCTCCTGGCGGCCTTCCTGGCAAGCGTCTGCGATCTTGCCGGTCAGCAGCTTGACAGCCCGTATGGCGTCGTCGTTGCCCGGGATGACGTAGGTGATGAGGTCCGGATCACAGTTCGAATCGGTGATCGCCACCACGGGGATCTTCAACCTGTTGGCCTCGGTGACCGCGATGTGCTCCTTGCGCGGGTCGACGACGAAAAGGGCCCCCGGTAGCCGCTTCATGTCCGCGATGCCGTCGAAATGGAACATGAGCCTGTCGAGCTCGTCCTGGAGCCGCTTGGCCTCCTTCTTCGACATCTGCTCGAACTGGCCCTCCTGCTGCATCTTCCGAAGCTCCTGGAGGCGTTCGATCCGCTTCTTGACGGTGCTGAAGTTCGTGAGCATGCCGCCCATCCAGCGCCGGTTGACGAAGTACATGCCGCAACGTGCCGCCTCCGTCTGGATGGTCTCCTGCGCTTGCTTCTTGGTGCCCACGAACAGCACGGGCCTGCCGCTCGCCGCCACGCCCCGAACGAAATCCCAGGCCTCGTCGAGGAGCCGCACGGTCTTCTGCAAGTCGATGATGTGGATTCCGTTGCGCGCGGTGAAGATATAGGCACGCATCTTCGGGTTCCAGCGGCTGGTCTGGTGCCCGAAGTGGACACCGGCCTCCAGCAGCTGTTTCAGCGTCACTTGAGCCACGTTCGATTGCCTCCCTGTTGAACTTCCGCCCGGTTCCGGCCTTCTGGCGAAGGACAGGGGTGATGCCCCGGGCGTGCTAACTCAGTCGACGCCGGGCGCGCGCAGGGCGCCCTTTGGGTGGACTGGCGAACCGAAGTATACCCGTCACAGTCCGCCGGGAAACCGGCCGGCGCACTCGCCGCTCGTGGGGAGGGCGGTGACCGAGGGGGCGACCAGGCTCTGTCCCAAAGGCGGGAAGGCGATGACTGCATCGGGTGCGAGCATGTGGCCCTCGTCGATCCAGAGGCAGGCGGCGTGCCCGTCCACGGAGCCGTGGCGACTGCCGGACGAGGCCAGGTTGACGATTCGGGTCGATGGCGGGGCTGCGCCGATGCCCTGCCCTGGCGTGTAGAAAATGGCCGCGCCGGATGGAGAGAGCCCGGACTGGAAATCGTCGACCTGGGTCGTATCCGTCGAGACGATCTTTCCAGCCCAGTCGTAGACGACGGCCTGGTGCGTGCCGAGGTCGAGACACGCGACCCCCGCCGGAGACGGCCAGTAGCTGGGAATGCATTGGTTCTGGCCGATCGTGGCCACGCGCTTGCCGTCGATTGCCTTCGAGACATGCCACTCGGTGGGCACCAGGCCCGCGGGCTGGAATGTGCATGGCGCCCAGACCGCAAGCACCAGAAGCCCCTGGTGCCAGCCCATCGGCCACAGCGTGGTGCCGTCTTGCAGCTTTGGCGCACTGCTCGAGTAGATGAGCGTGTGGTTCCCATGACCGACGAGGTCCTCGACGTAGAGGCTGATACCGATGCTGGTGGCGGGACCGAGGTCTTCGACCAGGACGGCGATTCGGTGGTCGTCGGGGCTGACGGAGAAGAAGCTGATCTTCGTGGCTCCGCCCGGCACCGTCGTCACGTCCCCCGTCCTGCCGTCCGGGGTCAGGAACCGAATCTTCGTGTCCCCGTCGCGGAAATACACCTTGTCCGAAGAGGCGCTCACCGGTGGTTGAAGCACCGCGCCCGTTTCCTGCCCGCACGTGTGAACAGAGGGCGCGGCGACCTTCGCGCTTGCCGCGATCTTCCCAGCCGGCGTGATCATCTCCAGTGTTCCGGCCGACAGTAGAAGGCCGTAGCTCACAGCCGGCGCGTTGCTGGACGGCGAGGCGGACGGACTTTCAGATGCGGCGGCCGACGGGCTTGGGTTGTGGCCGGTCGCAGATGGTGACCCGCAAGAAAGAGCCAGCACCACTAGGGCCACGAGGGCGACTGACCGCATCGGTGGCGTAACTGTAGCTAGGCTTCGACCTTCTTGACGCCCTTGGGGCCTGGGCACTTCGGGTAGTCGGAGCACGACTTGAACATGCCGTACCGGCCGCGGCGCTCCATCAGCGGCTTGCCACAGACAGGGCATGGTTCGTCGAGCAGCTTCGGACCCTCCTTCGGCTTGCCGTCCTTGCCGATGTTGGCCCGGTATTTGCACTCCGGGTAGCGTGAACAGGCGACGAACGGCCCGTAGCGCCCGGTGCGCTCGACAACGTTCCCCTCCGCACACATCGGGCACTTGTCCCCGGTGAGCTTGTCGGCCTGCGCCGCATCCTTCTTTATGTACTTGCACTCCGGGTAACCGGAGCAGCCCACGAAATCCCCATATCGCCCTGTCCGCTGCTGCAACGGCTTGCCGCATTCCGGGCAGGCTTCGTCGAGCAGCTTGGGCTCAGGCAGCTCGCCGTTCGGGGTCAGCGCCCGGCGGTACTTGCACTTTGGATAGCGCGAGCATCCCAGGAAGGGGCCGAAGCGACTGGCTTTGTTGACGAGATGGCCTTCTTTGCAAAGGGGGCAGACCTCATCCGTGTCCGAGGGCATGGCCTCCTCGGCGTCGGTGAGCATCTTCTGCAGAGGCCCATAGAAGTCGCTCACCACGGGCACCCACTCCTGGTGGCCGCTCTAGACCTCGTCCAGCCGCTTTTCGAGCTTGGCCGTGTAGTCGTAGTCGGAGATGTCCTTGAAGTGCTCGAC
>JBGOTG010000080.1:0-10090 GCA_041476405.1 Candidatus Dormibacteraceae bacterium
ATCGCCAGCGCCACCGTGCGCACGCGATCGGAGATGTCAGCGATGGCCGCCCGCAACATGGTCACCGCGGTCCGCGGCGGCCGGCCGCCGAACCTGCTCAACCCCGAGGTTAAGAGGTAACTCCCACGGCTCCGTATCGACTGTTGGCCCTCGACCTCGATGGGACGATCCTCAGCGCCAACCTACAGCTGGATCCGCGCGACGTGGAGGCGGTGGGCCGGATCATGCGGGCGGGCATCACAGTCGTCGCCTGCACGGGGCGGCCGTTTCCCGGTGCGCTCCCGTGGGTCAAGCGAATCGGGCTCGGCGGTCCGATCATCTGCTACCAGGGGGCGCAGGTCCGAGCGCTGGACGGCGGGATGCTGCTCGACCAGGGCGTCGAGCACGGCCTGGCGATGGAGGTGATCCGTTTCGCGCGCGAGCGCGACCTTCACATCCAGGCGTACTTCGACGATCAGCTGCTGGTCGAGCGGGACCGGCCCGAGGCGCACGAATATGCGGACCATGCCAGCATGGCGATCCACGTGGTCCCCGACCTCGACACAGCGATGGGGCCGACCACGCCCAAGCTCGTGATCGTCGCCAAACGCGAGACCCTGGAAGTGCTGCTGCCCGAGGTCCGCCGGCGCTGGGAGGGCAGGCTGAACGGGGCCACCTCGATGCCGACCTATCTCGAGTTCACGAGCATCGAAAGCGACAAGGCCAACGCGCTCGCCTTCCTGTGCGAGCGCATGGGCATCGAGCAGAGCCAGTCGGTCGCGGCCGGCGACGGCCGCAACGACGTATCGATGATCGCCTGGGCGGCCCTGGGCATCGCCGTGGAAGGATCCGAGCCCGAGGTCATCGCCGCGGCCGACCGCACGATACCAGGGCCCGGCCACGGTGGAATCCAGCAGGTCGCCGACCTGTTGATCAGATGATGGGAACTCTGCTTCTGGTGCATGCGCACCCCGACGACGAGGCGATCTCGACAGGCGGCGCGATGATGAAGGCGCGCGCGGATGGGCACCGCGTGGTGCTCGTGACAGCGACCCGCGGCGAGGCGGGCGAGATCCACAACATGGACGAGAAGTCCACGCGGCCGCACCTCGGCGACGTTCGGGCCAAGGAGCTCGAGGCGGCCTCCCGAATCCTCGGCGTCAACCGGGGTGAGTTCCTCGACTACCGCGACTCGGGCATGGTGGGCACTCCCGAGAACGATGACCCGCGATCGTTCCACCAGGCGCCTCTGAAGGAGGCGGCCTCCAGGCTGGCGGCAATCCTTCGCGAGGAACGCCCGGACGTCGTCGTGACGTACGACGCCGACGGGACGTATGGCCACCCTGACCACATCAAGGCGCACCACGCCACGAACGCCGCCCTCGACCTGCTCGAGAAGGAGGGGTGGCACCCGAGCAAGCTCTATTACACCGCGATCCCCCGCTCGCTCATGGAGAAGTTCATGGAGTCAGTGCCCGAGGAGGATCGACGGAACGACACCATCCGAATCATCGGGACACCTGACGAGCTGGTGACCACCCGCGTCGACGTCAGCGACTACGTGGACCCGAAGAGGAAGGCGTTCGCCGCGCACGTGACGCAGAACGATCCCAACTCCTGGTTTGCGACCATGGCCGACCAGATCTACAGGCTGGCTTTCGGCACCGAGTACTACCGGCTGGCACGTGGCAAGCCCGGCTCAGAGCTGCCCGAGGGCGACCTCTTCGCGGGGATCGCCACGACTTAGCTGTCCGACGCGGTTGCGCCCGCCAAGTCGGGAACGGCCGCGGTGTTCTTCCAGTCTCCAAGTTCTGATCGGCCCAACTCCGCCTGCCAAACCTGCTAGTCGAGAGAACCTACGACCAGGCCGAAAATATACCGGATCTGGTATATTACTAAGGCAATGAGTCCAGCACAGTTGGCAGTGGAGCTTCGGGCCAGGCGACTTAAGGCTGGCCTGACTCAGGCCGCCCTTGCCCGAGCAATTGGGTCGACCCAACCTGGTGTCGCCAGGGTTGAAACAGGGGGCTTGGTTCCGTCATTGTCTTTTGTCGATCGATGGGCTACCGCAACCGGATATCCACTGATGATTACGTTGGGGGAGGTTCAGAAGGCTCTCACTCCACGCCAGAAGGGTCGTCTGGTTCGCGACATTCTTGGTGACGATGCGTTCGATCCGTGGGAGAGGCTGAAAGACAAGCGAGCACGCGGCATGAACGTCGAGCCTGAGCGCCGCTACTTGATGGCGACAACGCCGCCACAAAGGAAGGCTAAAACCGCCGTCAGCCGTGGCTTGGATCGCGTTGGCCAGTCGACCGCGACAGAGAACATGCGTGACCAGCATTTCGCGAGCCTTCTTGCCATCGCCGTAGCGAACTGGGAAAGGCTTGACTGGAGTTATATCGACAATCGGATTGCCGAAATAGCCGAACTGAGCCCAGCGTTGGGTAAAAGCATGAGAACCATGCACCGTCGCGGCAGACGGATTGCTCGCAACGCCCTCGCCAAACGGCGTGCCAAGCTGCTGTAGAGCAGACACCACGTATGCTGGCACGCTGATGGAGTCGGAAGTTCGCCTTATACCCCGCGAGCAGCTGACTGCGGGAACGCCATCGGGCGCGATGACGCGGGCGATCGCGATCGCCGCAGACACGGTGGGCTCGACAGCGATCTTCACACTCCTGAGCCGCATCCCGCCAGGTCTTCGCAGCTCTCCACACGTGCACGTGGACTGCGAGGCGTCGATCTACGTCGTTTCAGGCGAGGGCCACATGCTCACGGGCGCCCGCCTCGAGCACGCCCTGGTCATCCGGCCTGGGGATTTCCTCTTCGTGCCGCCTGGAGCGCCGCACACCGCGGTCAACGATGGCGACGTCGACCTGGTCCTGGTGGTGTCCCGCAACACCGCCGAGGAGCGGGTGGAGGACTTCGTCGCGCCTCAGGCTTAGGTTCGGGGCACCCAGCGTAGACTCGAATGGTGTCCCGGCCCCGGAGTTCCTTGCATCTTCGCGGCCTAGTCGGCCGGGCGCCTGCGGCGCTGAAGCCTGCGTCAAGGGGCCCGGCGCCGCGTTGTCACGCATCTAGCGATGCGCTCCTAGCTGCGCCACCCTTTCCTTGGCTCCGACCGCCGAGACCGCGAATATGCGGCGGACCCCCCAGGCCGGTCCACTAGTGGAGGTTCTCAAGATCACGCCGCGGGGGTATTGCCACGGTGTGGTCGACGCCTTCCGCATCGCGAAGCGGGTGCGTGAGGAGACAACGGGCCCAGTGCACATGCTCGGGATGCTGGTGCACAACACGCACGCCACCGACGACCTTCAGCGCCAGGGGGTCGAATTGGTCGACCAGAACGACAGGCTGGCCGGACTCAGCCACATCAAAGAGGGCACTGTGATCTTCACCGCCCATGGCGTATCCCCGCAGGTCAAGCAGCGGGCGGTTGAGCTGGGCTTGAAGCCGATCGACGCGACCTGCTCTGACGTGGTCCGCACGCACGAGCTGGTGGCAGACCTCGCGAGCAAGGGCTACGAGGTCGTCTACATCGGCCGCAAGGGACACCCCGAGCCGGAGGGCGTGATGGGAGAGGCACCTGGGAAGGTGCACCTCGTCCAGGATCCTGACGACATCGACGCCCTCCAGCTCGAGGGAGACCGGATCGCGGTCACCTGCCAGACCACACTCTCGGTCTGGGACACCGAGGACCTGATCGGCCGCGTCAAGGCGCGCTATCCGAACGCCGAGGTCCACAACGAGATCTGCCGCGCTACGCAGGAGCGGCAGGAGGCTGCCGTCGAGGCCGCGCAGCACGTCGACCTGGTCATCGTCGTCGGCAGCCCGCGCTCCTCCAACTCCCTGCGGCTGGTCGAGGTCGTCAAGAAGCTGGGCCACAAGCCGGCCCACCTCGTCGACAACCTCGAAGACCTCGACCTGAGCTGGTTCAAGGGCGTCAAGAAGGTCGGCGTGACTAGCGGCGCTTCGACGCCGACCCAGCTGACCCGCCGCGTCATCGAGTACCTGGAGGCGCTCGAGACCCCGGTCTAGCCGGCCTCAGGTCCTTCGGAGGCGGCGGATGACCCGGCTGATCGGGTTGGCGTCTGCGGAGGCTGCCGCCGCCTGCCGGCGGGGTGAGGGGCCTGGCGCTTCGGCAGGCGCGGCCGGCGCGGCTGGAGTTGCGGCGGCGGCAGCGGCGGCTGCAGGCGGAGCCGGCGAACCCTCATCAGTTCGCGCCTGCGTGCCGCCGGCGGGTCGGCGCCGCCGCCGTCGGCGCGTGCCGCCGGCCGCCCGATCGGGGGCCGCGGCCGGTCCAGCCTGTTTGGCGCCGCGGGCCGCCTGCGCGACTGGCGCCTGCACCACTGGCGCCGCCTTCGCCTCGCCTGCGCCGTTGCCGCCTTCGGCGGCCGCCGGGCGTCGCCGGCCGCGCCGTCGCCGAGGGGCGGGCGCCGCCGACGCCGCGGCAGCGGCAGCCGCCGTCGTGGGCTCGTCGACACGCGCCTTGATGGCGCTCGCCTTGCGCATGACGCTCGCCCCGACCTCTCCCTCTGCGCACAGAGCACCGCCGGCGGTGAGCACGTCCACCCGCCAGACGACGATCGCGGTGGGGGAGCCGCCGACCGGCGCCCGCTTCTGGGTCAGGGTCCAGCGCGCATAGACCGTGTCTCCGGCGTGGACCGCACGCGGGAACTTCCAGTTGAGCCACTCCCATTCGGCAATCGAGGGCACCGGCATGTCTACGGAGCCGAGTCCGACCGCCATCGCAACCAGCAGCGCGGGCGGGGCGACGCGACTCTTGCCGTGGCTGGCGTCGATGGTCAGCGGGGAGAGGTCACCGGCGACGGCGGCGAAAAGCGCGATCTCTGATTCGGAGATGGTGCGCCGCCGGGTCGTCCACTCGCCGCCGAGGGGGAGGTCGTCGAAAGAGATCGGCTCCAGGTCGCGCCGAGTATAGCCCCAACAAGGGGCCGGGCTAGGGCGTTAACCTATGGCAACTTCGGAACCGGGGAGGCATCTTTGGATCTAGCGAGCGTCTTGCTCGTCACGTCCGTCCTGCTCGTCGTCGCGTTCGTCCTGCTGACGTTTTCGTTGATGCGTCTCCGCCGGACGACCCGACAGCTCCAGCTTGCGCTCCAGGACGAGAGCGGCGCGCGCGACCGGGCGGGCCTCTTGCTCGCGATCGCTTCCGCGGTCAACTCCTCGCTTGCGCTGGAGGAGGTGCTCAACGTCGCGCTCACGCACGCCGGTCGCATCATGGGCGCCGTCGCCGGCGCCATGTACCTGGTCACCCCCGGCAAGAACGAGATGCGCCGCCAGGCCGAATACAACCTGACCGCCCGCTCTCGAGGCGCGGTCCGCCGCCTCGACGAAGAGCCGCTGCTCACGGCGCTCGCTGCGATGCAGCCGCAGGTGCTGAAGCTGGCCGACGAGGCATCGCCTGACCTGGAGGGCGGGGGTCGTCCTGAGCACGCCCTGGTCGTCCCGATGCAGGGATCAGGCCTTCTGATGGGGGCGATGGAGCTCTACTTGAACGCGCCGAGGGAGCTCACCGAGGACCAGGCCGACCTCCTCAACGGTGTCGCCTCCCAGGGTGCGATCGCCATTCGCCACGCACAGCTCTTCCAGGCGCAGGAGGAGAACGCGCTCACGGATGAGCTGACCAACCTCCCAAACCGGAGGGCCCTGGCGCAAGCGTATGTGCAGGAGATGCACAGGGCAAAGCGCTACCACAAGAGCATTGCCTTCCTGATGATCGACCTGGATCACTTCAAGCAGGTCAACGACACTGCAGGGCATCTCCAGGGTGACGCAGTGCTGCACGAGCTGGCCTCGATCCTCACCTCGGGCGCGAGGGATTCGGACGTCTGCGCGCGATATGGCGGTGAGGAGTTCGGCATCATCCTCCACGAGACGACCGAGTCCGGCGCGCGGACACTCGCCGAGCGCATTCGCGCCAAGGTCGCGGCCGCCACTTTTCCAGGTGGCGTGAAGCTGACCGTCAGCATCGGCGTCGCCGCGACCGCCGACCCGGCGATGTTCACGTCGTTGATTGAGCAGGCGGACCAAGCTCTTTACGCCGCCAAGCAGGGCGGTCGCAACCAGGTCCGGGTGGCCGACATGAAAACTGTGACGGCGAAGCTGGAGGTTTAGGCGGCCGGCGCGCACACGACCTGGGTGCGCGTGCCCGATCATCGTCAGGTGGTGGACGGGCTCGGCCGAAACCAGACCCGGCTGAGATGAGCAAGCGGCGTGTCGCGGTTGTTTTCCTCGTCATCATCGGATTCGTGGCGCTGGGCGTCGGCCTGGCGCTTGCGCTGCACCCGTTCAGTACCACGCAGCTGCGCCCGGTGGTCGCCATCGGCAACCCGACGCCGAAGCCGGCGCCGACGCCGTCCGCCTCGCCGACTCCGGGGAGCGGCCGCTGCCACTCGGTCGGCGGGCTGCCCGACCCGATCTGCACTCCCGGGTTTGCCGATCCCCGTGTCAGGCAGGACAACGTCCTCACAACCATCTGCGTCAGCGGCTACACGAAAAGGGTCAGGCCGTCGTCCCGATACACAGACGCTCTCAAGATCCAGCAGATCAAGGCGTACGGCTACTCCGACACGAACCTGGCCGACTACGAGGAGGATCACCTCATACCACTCGAGCTTGGCGGCCATCCGACCGATCCGAGGAACCTCTGGCCCGAGCCGCGCGCCGGCGATCACGGGGCCGCCATCAAGGACCGGCTCGAGAACTCTCTCCATGTCAGGGTTTGCTCAGGCGCGATGACTCTCGGCGCTGCACAGGCGGCGATCGCGACCGACTGGGAAGCTCCGTGATGCCTACAGTGCTGTCAGTGGTTCATTACTGCCTGCTGTGTGGAACCCCGCTGGTGACACGCGTCATCGAAGGACGCGAGGTCGAGGCGTGCCCCAACGACGACTTCGTGCTGTGGCACGACCCCAAGGTCACGACTGCGGTGGTGGTCGAGGTCGAGGGCGGCGTGGTGCTGGGTCGCCGCGCGATCGAGCCGGGTCGCGGGCTCTGGTGCCTGCCCGGCGGATTCGTGAACGACGACGAGGACCCGTGGGCGGCGGCGGCGCGCGAATGCATGGAGGAGATCTGCGCCCCGGTCGAGCAGACCCGGCTCATCGGCGTGTATCACATCGCCAAGCGAGGCGCACCCAGCATGGTCGGGATCGCCTACCTGGCAAGGCTCGCCGCCGGGAGCCGGCCGAGCCCTGGCGCGGAGATGCTGGAGGTGAGGGTCTTCGCGCTCGACACGCTGCCCCAGATTGCGTTCCCCAGTCACCGGAAGGTGCTGGACGATTACGCGGGCGCCCTCGCTAAGTCCCCGGCGCGGGCGGCGGCAGAGGGATCTCGGAGCGCCGCCGCAAAGGTTCCGCGTGGAAGCCGGCCATCACGAGCGCAAGCACCATCGCGACCACGGCGCAGGTCGTGAAGCCGGCCGCATAGCCGTAAGACTGTACGATCGGCCCGAACGCGAGCGGGCCCGCGGCCAAGCCCAGGAACAGCACAGTCCCGTAGGCGCCCATGGTGACCCCGCGGGTCGAGGCGGCGGACAGATCGGCGAACACGACGCCGATGGCCACGAAGACTGTCGCTATGAAAGGCATTCCGATGACCAGGAGGATCACGGGCGCCCAGAAGCCGTTCAGGTGGCCGAGCACGATGGCCGCCACCGACCACACCATCACGCCCACGAACACGATCGGCCAGCGATGTTTCGCACGGTCGACGAGCCTGCCGCCGGGCAGCCGGGAAAGCCCGTTGGCGACCGCCTGGATCGCGAGCAGCAGGCCGATCTGCGAGCTCGGCAGGCCGAGGCTCTCCTTGGCGAAGATCGGCAAGAACGCGCCGACAGTCCCCCAGCCGATCGTCGCCGCCACCAGGCCGATGACGACAGGGCCGAACGATCGCTGGTTGACCAGCGCGCGCAAAGGCTGCATCAGCGCCAACCTCTTGGTCGACTGAGGAGCGGCGCTCGCGACCAGGGCGCCTGGGACTGCGAACACGAGGAGCACGGTGGTCACCGCGATGTCGGTCCGGAGGTCGATCCATTGCAGGGCGAGGCCCGCCACCGCCGGGCCGATGAAGAACCCCACCTGCATGGAAAAGGTGAGCCACCCCATGGCGCGGCCGAGCCGGCCGCTCGGCACCAGCGCTGTGATCGCGCTGAACAGCGCAGCCTGTTGGGCTCCGCTTGCCAGTCCGCCCACGATCTGCCACACGAACAACGGCGCAACGCTGTTCGTGGCGGCCAACGCAAGCTGCGAGCCGCCGGCGACGACGATGGACAGGACGAGCAGGGTCCGCGTGCCGAAGCGGTCGATCAGGACCCCCGCCGGCATCGACAGGAGCGCGGCCGCGAACGTCGCGACCGAGAAGAGGGCGCCCACCTGGAACCGGTCCGCTCCGAGCCCGTGCGCATAGAGCGGAACCGTGAGACCACGGGCGGACAGCGCGGCGAACGAAGCGCCGGCGGCGACATAGATCGCGAGCGTCTTTCGCGATTCCAGGACGCCCACCTGCACGGCATCTAACATACCGGCGCATGGTCCGCGAGCGTGTGGGCGACTGGCGGTCGGCTTTGCGGTCCGTGCTCGCAGGGCTTGCCGCGGGCGTGCTCGTCGCGGCTGTGGCCCAGAGCGCGATCCTGAACGGCGTGTTCTCCGCGGCTCAGGACAAGCTGTTTCCAGCGCCGGCGCCGGACCCGCAGATCACGCTGGTGGCCCTCGACCAGAAATCGGCGGACAACCTGGACCACTACCCGATCCTCAACTCATATCACGCGTTCGTCATCAACTACCTCGCCAGCTTGCACCCGAAGGTGATCCTCTTCGACATCTCGCTTTCTAAGCTCACCGTCAACGACCCCGAGCCTCCACACGAGGAGACGAACCAGGCGCTGATAAATGCGATCAGGGCGGCCGGCAACGTGGTGCTCGTATGCACGTCCGACGATGCGCCATTTGGCCTCCTCGGCCCCGCAGCCGCCGCAGTCGGCGACCGAGGACTTGGCAATCCCGATCCTGCAAATGCGGTTCGCGGCGTGGCCCTGCGGCCGAAATCGACGTGCGACGCAAACGAGAGCCAGGAACCCGCTTTCATCCAGGCTCTGCGCATCTCGCAGGGAATCTCGGACCCACTTCAGACACAGGGCGACCAGGCGACCTTCGGCCCGCATCAGATTCCGCTGGTCGACGACCAGATGCTCATCAACTTCACGACTGGAAGCAGCCCGACATGCACGTACGACCAGATATTCCAGGGTGGCTGTCCTCACCCCGACTCGATCACGAACCACATAGTCGTCGTGGGTAGCAAGATCATCGACGCCGGCGACGTCTACTCGCAGCCTGTGGCATTCCGCCACGATTCGAGCTTCTGCCCCGCGAGCCGGCCGACGTGCATGCTCGATTCCGAGAACTACGGGTATCGAATCATGGCCGACGCCATGAGCACGGTCCTGCTGGACCGTTACGTGCGCGAGCAGCCCCACAACTCAGTGTTGCTGTCGGTCCTGGCGCTGTCCCTGCTCACGGCGCTCGTCGTGTACATCCTGTCGTTCCGGGCCGCGGTGCTTGCAACCCTGGCAATGCTTGGCGTCTATTACCTCGGGATATTCTTCCTCAGCCGGCTCGGCTATCTCGAGGACCCTCTTTATGCACCTGTCGCCATCGTCCTTTCGGCAGGGTTCTCGCTGGGTGCTCGCTATGTCCTGGTGGAGCGCGAGCGCAGGAAGGTGGAGCGCATCTTCGGGCACTACGTCGACCCTCGCATCGTGCGGCAGCTCGCTGCCGCGCACTCGGTCGAGCAGATCGTCAGCAAGGGTGAGCGGCGCGACCTGACCCTTTTGTTCGTCGACATTCGCGGTTTCACCAGCATGTCCGAGGCGATGGCCGCCGAGGACGTGCTGCTGGTCATCCAGCACTACCTCGACGAGATGAGCTCGTTGATCCTGAAGTGGGACGGCACCATCGACAAGTACGTCGGCGACGAGATCATGGCGCTGTTCGGCGCGCCGGTGGACATGCCCGACGCGCCGCTGTCGGCGGTGCAGTGCGCGGTGGAGATGCAGGTGGCGCTGAAGGAGTTCAACCGCACCCGGCTC
>JBGOTG010000081.1:0-10077 GCA_041476405.1 Candidatus Dormibacteraceae bacterium
GTCAACCAAGCAGGCCATCTGCCAAGCGCCTCCTGACCTCGTGTGACTCGGAGGGGGTACCGCGGGGGAGGCCTGCCTCAACCGCGCTCATTTTAGATGCAATGCCAGGTGGAGCCCTAGGCCGGATTCACTCCGGCCGTCCCCAAACAAGCCACCTGCCAGACGCCTCCTGACCTCGTGTGACTCGGAGGGGGTACCGCGGGGGAGGCCTGCCTCACCCGCGCCCGTACTAGCCGATCTCTTCCCAAGAGGTCGCGTTGCCCTCGAACGGATCGGGCTCTGCCTCCTCCTGGTTTCCCACCTTCTGGTGGAACCTGCTCGCGATCATCTGGTAGGCCATCGCCTTCGGGATGCCGAGCTTGGTCAGCGACTTGACCTCGTCGGCCATCACCTTGTCACGGGCGGCCTCGACCGCCGCCAGGACCTCTTCGATGGATGCGGTCTTCTTGACCATAGGTATCAGATCATACCCAAGCCAACCGTCCCTTAATCGCTGAGACATGCAGCCAGAGATGCCGCCCGGATCTTTGGAGCCCAGGATCTCCAAATCTCTCGGCCGGTCCTCCGGCTGCATGTCTTTAGACTTACGAATCGTGTCGGCCGCGGCAGGATGTTGGGGGAGTGGATGGCTGCTGAGTTCGCACCCGACAAGATAAGGAACGTCGTCCTGGTCGGTCACTCTCACGACGGCAAGACCTCGCTCGCGGAGGCGATGCTGTTCGCCTCGGGCGCAATCGCCCGCATGGGCTCGCCCGACCAGGCGACCGCGGCCATGGACTTCGAGCCGGAAGAACACAAGAAGAAGATCTCGATCAACCTCGGGGTGGCATTCACCGAGCACAACGGCCACAAGATCAACATCCTCGACGCCCCCGGCTTCTTCGACTTCGCCGGCCAGGTCCTCAGCGGGCTGCGGGCGGCCGAGGGCGCGATCGTCGTGGTTGGACCGAGCCCCCAGCTGGCGGTCGGCACGGAGGTCGCGTGGGAGCAGTGCAACCGCACCAACAAACCGCGAATCGTGGTCGTCAACAAGCTGGACAAGGAGAACTCGGACTTCTACGGCGCTGTGGCCGCGATGCGCGAGCACCTTTCTCCCCGGCCGTTTCCGCTGCACCTGCCGATCGGCTCGGAGCAGGACTTCCGCGGCATCGTCGACCTCCTTCACGTCAAGGCGTTCGTGACGGCGCCGGACGGCAAGGGAGGCGAGGCCCCGATCCCTGACGACATGCTGAAGCTGGTCGAGGAGTACCGCGCGCAGCTGATCGAGGCGGCCGCGGAAAGCGACGACTCGCTGCTCGAGAAGTATCTCGACGCAGGCACGCTCAGCGAGGACGAGATCCAGCGCGGGCTGCGCGAAGGCATCCTCGCCGGCAAGGTGGCGCCGGTGCTGTGCTGCTCCGCCACGAAGCTCCTGGGCGTGCGAACCCTCATGTCAACGGTGTGCGAGCTCCTGCCGCCCGCCGAGGGCGACCCCGAGAAGCCGCCCAAAGCGTTCGTCTTCAGCACCGGCGGCGACCAGTTCGGCCGCGTCAGCTATTTCAAGGTCGTCGCGGGGGCGATCAAGGCCGACGCCCACCTGACGAACCTGAGCCGCGGCGGGGACGAGCGCCTCGCTCAGCTGTTCTTCCCGCGCGGCAAGGAGCACGTGCCTGCGACCGAAGTTCGCGCCGGCGACATCGGCGCCGTGACCAAGCTCGCCCACACCCTCACCGGCGACACACTGGGAGCGAAGGATGGTGGGCCGCTGCCGCCGCTCGACCTGCCGCCTCCCGCGTACAGCCTGGCGATCACTCCCAAGGCGCGCGGCGACGAGGAGAAGATCTCGAGCGGTCTGGCGCGCCTGAGCGAGGAGGACCCGACGCTGCACGTCGAGCGGCTCGAGGAGACCAAGCAGCTCGTCATCGCCGGGCTTGGGGACGTCCACCTGGACGTGACCCTCGAGAAGCTCAAGCGCAAGTACGGAGTCGAGGCGACGACCCAGGTGCCCCGCGTCGCGTACCGCGAGACGGTTTCGGGCCACAGCCGCGCCGAAGGACGGCACGTCAAGCAATCGGGAGGGCACGGCCAGTACGGGATCTGCGTCATCGAGGTCTCACCGACCAAGCGAGGCGAGGGTTTCGTATGGGAGGACAAGATCTTCGGAGGCGCCATCCCGCAGAACTACCGCGCGTCGGTGCAAAAGGGAATCGTCGACAACATGGCCAAAGGAGTGGTGGCCGGTTACCCGATGGTCGACGTCCGCGTGACTCTGGTCGACGGCAAGTTCCACCAGGTCGACTCAAACGACATGGCCTTCCAGATCGCCGGGTCGATGGCCATCCGCAAGGCGTCCCTGGATGCGGGTCCCGTGCTGCTGGAACCGATCGTCGAAGCCGACATCAGGGTGCCCGAGAAGAACCTCGGCGCGATCATGTCCGACATCAACGGGCGCCGCGGCAAGATCCTGGGAACCGAACCGGACGACGGCTACGAGAAGGTGCGGGCAAGCGTTCCTGAGCACGAGATGCTCCGGTTCGCGCTGGATCTTCGTTCGATCACCCAGGGTCGCGGCAGCTTCCACCAGAAGTTCTCGCACTACGACGAGATGCCCGCGCACCTTGCGAAGGCCATCATCGAGGAGTTCACGAAGCAGCACGACGAGAAAGCGTGAGCGCACCCAGCGCTCACGACGTGTGCGTCATCGGTGGCGGTGTGACGGGCGCGGGCGTCGCCCGCGACCTTTCATTGCGAGGGCTCTCGGTCCTGCTCCTCGAGAAGGGCGACTGGGGCGCCGGCACAAGCGGCGCTTCGACGTGGATGATCCATGGTGGCCCCCGCTACCTCGAGTTCGACTGGGACACGACGCGCAGCTCCACCCAGGACGCGGGCTACATCGTGACAATCGCGCGCCACATGGTCTACCGCGTCGCTTTCATCGTGCCCGTCCTCCCCCACGACAAGAACAACATCGAGCGGATGGAGACGGCGATGGAGGTGTACGACCGCTTCCAACCGCTGAAGAAGGCCCACCCACACGTGCGCCTCACTGCCGAGGAGGCTCGGCAGGTGGAGCCCGGGCTGACGACTGAGCTTGTCGGCGCCGTGACCCTCGAGGAATGGGGTGTCGACCCGCACCGGCTGGTTTACGCCAACGTCCAGGACGCGGTCGCGCATGGGGCGCGTGCCCTGAACCACACGCGGGTGACCGACCTGCTCCGTGATGGCGGGAAGGTGATCGGGGTCCGCTATCGGTCGCCTGATGGTGCCGTTTCTGAAGCGCGCGCGAAGGTCGTCGTCAACGCGGCAGGTCCGTGGGTTCCGGAGATCTGCCACATGGTCGGCGCGGAAGTCCAGCTTCGCCCAGCCAAGGGCATCCACCTCGTGTACCCGCACCGAATTTCGAACTTCGCGCTCAGCGCGGAGACCGTCGATGGTCGCGATGTGCTCATGGTTTCCCACGGCGGGTTCACGCTTCTCGGCACCACCGACGACGATTTTTACGGCGACCTCGACTCGGTCGACGTTCACGAAGACGAGGTCGAGTATCTGCTGCAGGCCTTCGAACGCGTCTTTCCGACCATCAGGAATTACCGGCCGGTGCGGACGACGACAGGTGTGCGCCCCACGCTCTTCAAGTGGAGGCGCTACGAGGACGAGCTGTCGCGGCGCTACGCGGTGATCGATCACGCACCCGGCGTCGACGGATTTGTCACCATCGCCGGCGGAAAGCTGTCGATGTACCGGCTGATGGCGGAGGAAACGAGCGACGCCGTGTGTCGCAAGCTCGGCCACCAGGCGCCGTGCACCACAGCGATAAGTCCATTGCCCGGCAGCGAGTCGGAGCTCGAGCCGGCGGCCGAGCTCGCGCGCCGGTATCGGATCCCGGCCCTTGCCGCGACGAAGGTGCAGAGTCGCCACGGGTCTCACGCGGGAGACGTGCTGGACGAAGCACACTCCGGACGCATCGTGTGCCGGTGCGAACCGCTCACCGAATCCGAGCTTGCGTACGCGGCGCGTCACGAACAGGTGCGCTCGCTGGCGGACGCGTTTCGCCGAGTCGGTCTTGCGGCCGGGCCATGCGCCGGTGCGGCTTGCGTGATGAGGGCGGCCGAGGTGATCGGTCAGCAGCTGGGTTGGAGCGCGTCGCAGCGATTTGACGCGGTGCGAGAGTTCGTCAGTGGGGCGTGGTTGGGCCGCGCGCCTGTGCTGGATCACTCCGGATGGGCGCAGGAAGAGTTGGCTCAGGGTGCGTTCAGGGGCCTCCGTTGATGGGCGTGCGCTGATGGGACGAACAGACTCGCTGGCCAAGCTCGCGTTGGCTTACGGGCTGCACCTCACCCGGAGGCGGCTGACCAGGCCTCGCTCACAGCTGCAGACGCTCATCGACACGTATGCGCCCGATGGCATTCGGCCGTTGGAGCCGGCAGAGCGTGCCATGCATCCGCGGCTGGTGGGCTGCATCAACTGCGGACTGTGCGCGCTGGCCGCCGGGCGCCTGGGTAAGACCCGCCTGCCGGATCTTGCGTCGTCCTACATGCGGCTCTACCCGCGCCTAGGCGACGCGTCGTCCGACATCGAGGGTGACGAGCCGGATCTCGAGGCGGCTTCAGCCGCGTGCCCTGTCGGTCTGTCGCTGGCCGACGTGGCCGCAGTCGTGCGACGGCTCGCCGCCGGCTGAGGTCGAGGACCGACTCGCCAGGCGGACACGCCGATTCGAATCACCGGCTCGTCAACCGCGCGGGCGCGAACACCCACACCCCTTTCCAGCGACGTGGATGCTTGCATCCGTGATGCAGCCGGCTGCGTCCGCCAAGCCTGCGGCGGCGGTGGCTGCGCGGACGTTCAGAGTTGCGAGTTGTCCACATTCTGTATACAGTCTGGGGATATCACACAACATCTAGCGCCAATGGTCAATATGCTGCTTCGCCCACTGCGCCGCTGGCCGGCGGTGGAAGGGTTGCTGACTCGAATCGCCGGGCAGTTCACGACGTGGCCCGCTGACGACTTCGGGCGCTTCGTTCGCGCCCCGGTGGGCAGCCCGACCGCTGGCAGCGCCTCCGCCTTCCCGCCCCGATCTGAGCCGCTGAGGCCGCCTCCGCCGGACTCGATAGCGCCGGCCACTTTCGAGAGGCGGTTCATGAAGCTCCACGCCGAGGGCCGCTTCGACGAGATGTGGGAGATGCTCGCCGAAGACGCCCAGCGCGCGTGGGGCAGCCGAGAGGCATTCATCAGGGACATGCCCCGGTTGGACGACGAGACCGAGCTGCTCGACATGCAGGTGGTCAGCGTGGCCGTCGTCGAAGGCTGGACCGACCAGATGCACCAGCGGACCTACAGCAACGTTGCGCGGATGGTCATGCGATACCGCGTTCGGCAGCGATGGAGGGAGTGGACGTTTGATCGGCAGGTCCATCTGATTCCTGCCGCGGGGGGCTGGCGCACGCTCTGTTATCCATCGAGAGCAGGAGCCTCTGCAGGCCGCTGATATAGTGACTTTGAAGCCATGCTGCAGCAGACTGTCGAAGAGCAGGAGCGCGATCTACGTTGGCATCGCCGGAGACGTCGCGCGATGACGCCGCGCCGGTTGCTGCAGGAGTCGGACGAGCTTCTCTTCTGGGTCGAGGAATGCCTCGTGCAGGAGATTCGCATCGTGCCGGGGTGGCTCGTGGCGCGGCTGATGGTCGTGCTGCGAAATGCGCATGCCGAGCTGCCGGCCCGGCTCGGGCGCGAACGCCGTCCCGAGCAGGTGATGGAGATCATCTATGACGCGCAGGCGGCGCTCATGGAGCAGGCGTGCCTGAGCCGCGGCCCCGGAGAGGTGATTCCACTTTTCGCCAGGGCGCACGAGCGCATGCTGAGGCAAGAAGCCGCCACGTTCTAGCGGCGCTCCACGGCCGCGGCTTCAATCTGATGTGCAGAGCGGCGATACGATGGGCTTAACCGAATGCTCCGCGTCGACCTTCACCTCCATTCGATCTTCTCGCACGACGGCCGGAGCTCACTCGAGGAGCTGATCGCCCGTTGCCGCGAGTGCGGCCTCGATCGAATCGCGCTGACCGACCACAACACTGTCGAGGGCGCGCTCGAGCTCGCGCGGATTGCTCCCGGGTTGACGATCGTCGGTGAGGAGGCGAAGACTCGCGAAGGTGAGGTAATCGGGCTGTTCATCAACGGCCATGTGTCCCCTTACCTGACGCCCGAGGAGGCGATGGATCACATCCACGAGATGGGAGGCCTCACCTGTGTTCCGCACCCGCTCGACCGGCACAGGGCACACTTCCGGCCGGAGCGAATCGTCGAGCTGTCAGACCGCATCGACATCATCGAGACGTACAACCCGTGGTGCGACTCCGCCGCCAACGCGGCGGCGGCAAGGCTCGCCGCCGATCTTGGCAAGGTCACTGCGACCGGGTCGGATGCGCACGCAGCCCAGGAGCTTGGACGAAGCTGGATGGAGATGGACGACTTCGAGGGTCCGGCGGACTTCCTGCTGAAGCTGCGGAGCGCACGCCACGTGGTCACCGCGACAAGCGGCACGGGCCGCCGTGCCTGACCAGCCACCACAGCTTCTGGTTGCGGGTTCCGTTGCGCTAGACACGCGCGACGGTCCCTTTGGCAAGGTGGTAGAGACACTCGGCGGGTCGGCGGTGTACTTTGCGCTTGCGGCGAGCCTGATCGCTCCGGTGAAGGTGGTCGCTCCAGTCGGCGTCGACGGCGCCAAGCGCGTGGCGCAGGCCTTCAGCGGCCGGCCCATCGACACCGAGCTGCTCGAGATCCTGGAGGCTCCCACCTATCGCTGGCGTGCGCATCAGGAGCACGGACGCAACGTCGATCTCGGGAGCAGCGACGACATCTACGACAGCTGGCAGCCGTCAGTGCCCGAGGCCTTCGAGGGCTGGGCGTTTGTGGGCTCCATGCGGCCGGACCGCCAAGCGCTCCTCATGAGGATGCTGGGCGGCGCCAAGTTTCTCGCCGCCGACGCCATGCTGTCCTACGTGGAGGCGCGGCCACCTGAAGCCAGAGACGTCTTGCGAAGATCGGGCTGGTTCTTCTGCAACCAGGAGGAGTTCACAGCGCTCGGAGGGAAAGATCCGGAGGAATTCCGCCGGCAATGGTGGCTGCAGGGCCTGGTTCTCAAGGCGGGCATTCTCGGCCTCGCCGCGTATACGGATGACGGGGTTGTGCGCGTACCGGCGTTGACCGATCAGCCTGTCGTGGACACGACAGGGGCCGGCGATGCTCTGGCTGGAGGTATGCTCGCGCGCTGGCTGACCACGGGCGGTCTGCGCGGTGGCCTGCAGGATGCACTCGTATGGGGCGCAGCCTGCGCGTCCATCACCATCTCATCGGTCGGTGTGAAAGGCATCGCTCGAGCAAGCCGCGAAGATTTGGAAGAGCGTGTGCTCGAGGTTGTCAAATGTCTGCACCAAGAATCCTGATCATTGCCGGCGACCTGGTAGAGCAGGACGTCGACGCAATCGTCAACGCCGCCAACAACGATCTGGTCCTGGGTGGTGGAGTGGCGGGCGCGATCAGGAGCCGCGGCGGCCCGGCGATTCAGCAAGAGTGCGATGCTCGCGGCCCGGTCAAAGTTGGAGAGGCCGCGGTGACGGGCGCCGGTGAGCTGCACGCGCGTCTTGTCATCCATGCGGCCAGCATGGCTCTCGGAGGACGCACAACCGCCGAGTCACTGAAGCCTGCGATGGATCATGCATTCCGACTTGCGCGTGAGCATCATGTGCGAACGATTGCTATCCCGGCGGTCGGAACTGGCATCGCAGGATTTCCGATGGATGAGTGCGCGACCGTGATGGCTCGCGCGCTGACTGATGCGCTGGCCGCCGGCTGGAAACCGACAGAGGTGCGCTTCGTGCTGTTCGGCGATGGTGCGCGGCGTTCTTTCGAGGCTTCGTTTCGGACCGCATACGCGGGTTGAAACGGTGTTGAAAACTACCGCAAAGCCGCGATTTCTCCGCGGCCACATTCGACCTGTTTTTTGGACCTGGCAAGCACGATCGGCTGAATTCAGGTTGAATTGAGGTTGATCTGGGTCAGGACCCACGCCTAGAATGGGCTTGTCCAGCCCCAGAAACAGATTTCAACCAAGGATGGTGAACAGTGGAAGGTTACTGCTTGAAGGACAAAAGAAAGGTCGAGATGAAAGACCCTCAGCCGATCACAATGAAGAATGGGAAGCCGGCAACTGTTGGGACTTGCCCGAACTGCGGGACCAAGATCTACAAAATCGGTAAGGCGGTGGCATAAACATGGAAGGCTATTGTTTGAAGGACAAGCGGAAAGTCGAGATGAAGGACCCTCACCCCATCACGATGAAGAACGGAAAGCCGGCAACGGTCGGAACGTGCCCTCACTGCGGTACCAAGATTTACAGGATCGGCAAGTCGACCTGATCGACCTTCGATGTTCGAGGACCGCTCCATCTGGGCGGTCCTTTTTTTTGGCCGCTCAGGTCGTGATCGGCGGCTCGAGGGCTCCGAGCAGCACCTCTGTTGCGGACACCGCCTCGTCCACACCGAGAGTCTTGAAGATCTCGACGTTCGATGGATTGTTGACGCGTGCGATCGTCTTCTTGACCTTGAAGTGACGCTTGGCCATCTGCAACGCGATCAGGTTGTCCTCGTCGTCGGCCGTGACCGCGACGATCGCGTCGGCACGCTCGATGCCGGTCTGCGAAAGGAACTTGACCTCACAGCCGTCGCCCCGCATCACGATGCTGCCAAGCTGAGTCTCCAGCCAGTCGGCTCGGCGCGGATCCCTTTCGATCAACGTGACCTCGTGCCCGCGCTCCAACAGATCGCGTGACATGTAGTAGCCGACCGTCCCGCCCCCGACCACGATCACGTACATCAGTCGTATACCTTGCTAACTCTTCTCGAGCAACGTCTTTTCGATGGCTTTGGCGCCCTCGATGGTCGGGCAGATCGTGTGCAGGCCCAGCAACTCGTAGGCCTCGGCTCGCTCTGGGTCGTAGATCCGTGCCACCACGCGTGGCACTTTGAAGATGTGCTTGGCGACCTGGGAGGCCATGATGTTGCGGTTGTCGCCCTCGGTGACGGCGACGAAGCCGTCGGCGTCTTCGATGCCGGCCCTGCGAAGGACGTCGGAGTCGGTGCCGTTGCCGACGACCTGATTGCCCTTGAAGTCGTTGGTCAGGACTCCACGGGACGCTGCGCGCGAGAACTGGTTGGGGTCCCGATCGATTATCACCACGTCGTGACCGGCCTTGTCCATGTCGGCGGCCAGCTGCGAGCCGACGCGACCACAACCGACGATGAGGAGCTTCAAGGCTGGTTGATTATAGGGAGGCACCCGCGGCGGCTCAGGCCGCTCTTGTTAGGATTTGGACGCTTGCGCTTCCCATTCACGTTCTTGGGCGTCATGGCGCTCGGCATTGGCATCTGGGTCGCGGCTTACCTTGCCGTCCATCGAGGCCTGGATCCGGTGTCCGAGGGGATCGCGGCGGCGACCATCCTGATCTCGTGGGCGTTCGGCGCCTACGTCCTGATCCGGAGGGTGCGGCGGGGACCGCAGCACTGATGGCCGAGCACTCGCACCCGCCGACCTCGAAGAAGGTGCTCGTGGCGGTGGGCGGGCTCGGGATCGATGCGGAGACGGTCCGGCTTGCCTGCCGCATGACGGACCCGCAGGGGGGCCGGCTCTACGGGGTCCACATCATCGAGGTCAACCGGTCGCTGCCCCTGGGCGCCGTTCTGGACGAGGTGGTCGAGCGGGGAGAGAAGATCCTGGATGAGGTCGAGCAGCTCGCCGCCGAGACGCTCCTGCCGGTGGAGACGGAGCTGGTACAGGCCAGGGACACGGGGCCTGCCCTGGTCGACGAGGCTGTCGAGTGGGGCGCCGACCTGATCGTGATGGGCCTGCCCTACAAGCGGAGGTTCGGGGAGTTCAACCTGGGCAAGACGGTCCCCTACGTCCTGAAGAACGCCACGTGCCGGGAGATGCTGTTTCGCGAGCACCGAGAGCACCTGGTCTGACCCACCGCGCGGCAGAGCCCTCGCCGGGCCCTCCCACTCCCGGCAGGCTCCCTCCCCCAACCTGCACGCCGGCCCCAACGCTAGA
>JBGOTG010000082.1:0-9813 GCA_041476405.1 Candidatus Dormibacteraceae bacterium
AGCACAGCCACGCGCAGCAGGTGGAGGTCCTGGTAGCCGAAATCGGCGGCAGCCGCGCCCTGGAGGTCGTCAGTGGTGGCGAGCCGGAAGAAGTTGTTGGTCTTGGACGGCCTGAGGTCTGCAGGCAGGGGCAGGCCGGCGTCCTTGCAGCTGATCGCCAGCCTCGTCGGATTCAGTCCGGCGGGCAGGAAAGGGTCCTTGGTCAGGCAGCGGTTGCTGGTGGCGGGGCTGATCATCGCGAGCTGGGCCTGGTTGGCGAGCGGGATCGCGACCCTGGCCACGCTCGAGTCAAAGGGTCCGATGACGCCCATCACCAGAGGGTCTGCGATGAGAGCCGAGATGTTCTGCCCGCCAACCGTCGGGTCGTGGACGCCCTTCACTGCATCGTCGCGTGCGCTGACCACGACGTTGAAGCCCTCGAGAGTGGGATGTCGAGTCACAAAGAAGCGCACGCCGTTGAGGGTGGGGGTGCCGGCCTGTCCTTCGGCGCCTGACAGCGGAAGGTCGACGCCGATCTTGATGGTGGGTTTGGCGCCGGCGCCGCCACCGGAACAGGCGGCCAGAGAGAACAGGCTCAGCGCGCCCAGCCATGCGACAGCGCGGAGGTGGAGTGGCACGCGGAGATTGTCGCCGCGGCCGCCACGCGGGTGTGGCATGGATGTCACGGGTCAGCAGTATTTATACTCGTGATGCCTCTCAGCCAGAGTCATAGGAGCGCGCCCGTTGAAAACCGAGTCCACTGAGCACCTCAAGCCCCGTTCCCAATATGGGGACGAATCAGTTCAGCTTGCGATCGCCGGCAAGTGGGATGAGGCGGCAAAGCTCAACAAGTTCGTCATCGAGAACTTCGGCACCGACGAGGAGACGCAGAACCGGCTCGGCAAAGCGCTGTCCGAGCTAGGCAAGCTCAAGGAGGCGAAAGCCGCCTACGAGGTCGCGCTCAAGCTCAACCCCATGAATTCGATCGCCAAGAAGAACGCGGCGCGCATCAATGCGCTGCTGCACCAGAAGGAAGGGTTGAAGGTCGGCGGCACCAAGGTCGACCTGAACCTGTTCGTCGAGGAGATGGGGAAGACCGTCATCACCACCCTCGACAATCCCCCGGGCTCGGACATTTGCTCCAAGGTCGCGGCCGGCGACGTTGCCGAGCTGCGCATCGACAGCGATGGAGTCGTCGCGGAGACGTCGCGAGGTGTCAGGCTGGGCCTGCTCGAGGCCAAGCTGGCGCGCCGCCTGATCAAGTTCATGCGCGGGGGCAACCGGTACCAAGCTGGTGTCACTTCGTGCGAGGGCACGGCGGTCAAGCTCATCGTGCGCGAGACGTACCAGGATCCCAAGTTCGCGGGCAAGCCGAGCTTCCCGATGCGGCGCAAGCGCGAAGTGGAGTTTCGCCCCTACACGAAGGAGAGCCTCCTCGCGCGCGAGGTCGAGATCTTCGCCGGCGAGGATGACGAGGAGACGATCAGCGACAGCGTGGTGGAAAGCCCCGAGATCGAAGAGGGCATGCACGCCGTCGACGATGACGCCGAGCCGCTCGAGTTCGTCGAGAGTGATGACGTCGAGGAAAAGGACGAGGACGACGACGACGATGACAGCTGAACCCGTTGCCATCGGCGAGGCGCGGTCAGCGGCCCAGGCCCGGAGGTCTCTTCACCGACCGTAGTTCCGAGGTGAGGGCCATCCCACAGTTGGGCGGCGTGCCCGGGTTCCGCGACCTTCTTCCCAACGAAGCCGAGGTCCTGCGCGAAGCCCAGGAGTCGCTCCTGGCTGAGATGAGGCGCTGGGGTTACCGCTACGTCGTGACCCCGATGGTCGAGAGCACGGAGGTGCTCGAGCTCGGGCTTGGCGCGGAGCAGCGACGCCGCCTGTTCAAGTTCGCAGATGCACGCGGTGAGGTCGTCGCGCTGGTCGGGGAGCGGACCGTGCCGGTGGCGCGGCTGGTCGCGGGAAAGCTGCGCGCGGCTCCCCTACCGATGCGCCTGTGCTACGCCGGCCCTGTGCTGTCCACCGACGAGGGGCGCTTCCAGCAGCGTCGGGAGACATACCAGGTCGGCGCCGAGCTGGTCGGCGCGCCAGGTGTCGTGGCGGACGCCGAGGTCATCGCACTGGCGGCGCGTTGCCTCGAGGCGACGGGCTTGCGCCGCTACCAGGTCGACGTCGGCCATGCGGAGTTCTTCCAGGGGATCATGGACGCGGTCAAGCTGCCGGCCGACGTCAAGTCCGGCGTCCGCGGCGCGCTGGCGGCACGCGACTTCGTCGCCCTCGAGGAGCTGTTGGACCGCACCACCCTTCGCTCCGCGGAGCACGAGCTCCTGCTCCGCTTCCCCGCGCTCCGCGGCGGTGCTGAGATTCTCGACGCGGCAGGCGGGCTGGTCCGCAACCGCCGTTCCGAGAAAGCGCTGTCGGAGCTTGCACGCGTCCTGGAGCTCCTGAGGACGCATGGCCTGGGCGACGTGGTCAGTCTCGACCTCGGCGCCATTCGCGATTTCGACTACTACACCGGCATCATCTTCGAGGGCTACGGCCCAGACCTCGGGCGCCCGGTCGCGCAGGGTGGGCGCTACGACGGCCTCCTCGCGCGCTTCGGCCGGCCCGCGCCCGCGACAGGCTTCGTGGTGCAGCTCGACCTCGTGTGGGAGATGCTGACACGCGCCGCACGTCCGCCGGCGCTGCCGCGACTGGACGCGGCGGTCGCGTGGAGCGGCCCCGGACTCGCCACCGCCCTCCGGCTGGGCTCGACCCTTCGCCTCTTCGGGATGCGAGCGGTGGTCGACACAGAGCCGAGGACGCCCAGGGACGCAAGAGCCTGGTGGCATGCGGTCGGCGCGGTCAACCTGGTTCAGTGCCAGAGCGCCTCGACCACCTCGTGGACCGCGCGCGGCGGTCGCACCCGAACGCTGCCGCCCGAGCAAGTGGCCGCACGCCTGGCAGGTTCGGCTTCATGACAAGGGACAGGGTCGCGATCGCGCTGCCGACCGGCGCCCTGCTGCCTGGCGCGTTGAGGCTGCTCGGGCGTGCCGGAGTCGCGCGACTCAGCGCCGCCGAGCTGGGACGGCAGCTGTTGGTCGAGCGAACGGCGGTCAGGGTCATCCTCGTGCGCCCCACCGACGTTCCGGCATACGTCGACCACGGCGCGGCCGACCTTGGAATCGTGGGCAAGGATGTGCTGTGGGAGTCGCCCGGTGCCCACTACGAGCTCGTGGATCTTCGTTTCGGCAGCTGCCGGCTGGTGCTCGCCGTGCCGGCGGCGTCTAAGCTGGCCGGCCGCGAGACGTGGCCGCCGCTGCTTCGCCTCGCGACCAAGTACCCCCGCACGACGGCTTCGTGGTTCGAAGGTCAAGGGCAGTCGGTGGAGGTCGTCCGCCTTCACGGTTCGGTCGAGCTCGCGCCTCAGGTGGGGCTCGTCGACGGCATCGTCGACCTGACCGCCTCCGGCCGGACCCTGCGCGAGAACAAGCTTCGCGTCGCCGCCGAGCTTGGCGCCTCCACGGCGCGGCTGATCGCCAACCAGGCAAGCCTCAAGACGCGCACCGAAGCAGTTCAATCGATGGTCGCCCGCCTGCGCGAGGCGGCGGACCGGCCGGCCGCGCGGCGCGCGGCTTCTTAGGAGCGGGCGATGCCGGTCAAGCGATTCGACGTCGGCTCGTGGCTTGACTCGCCGCTGTCGCGCCGCCGGTTGGACCTCTCCCAGTTCGCCGATGAGCGCGCCGCGGTCGCCGAGATCTGCGCGCGAGTGTCCGCTGAAGGCGACGCTGCCCTGCGGGAGTACGGCGCCCGATTCGACGGCTGGTCACCCACGCCGGGCGAGAGCTTCGAGGTCGGAGCCGGCGAGCTGGCCGCCGCCGCCGCCCGTATTCCCGGCCCGGATCGGGAGGCGCTGGAGTTCGCCGCTCAGCGCATCCGCGATTTCCACTCGCGACAGGTGGAGACGGCGACCATCGGGTCGCCGGGACTGAAGCTGCAGACCCGGCCTGTGCGGCGGGCCGGCCTGTACGCCCCCGGCGGCCGAGCGCCTTATCCGTCCACTGTCCTCATGACCGCGATCCCGGCCCGCGTCGCCGGCGTCCCGGAGGTGGTCCTGGCGACGCCGCCACGGGCGGACGGCAGCGTGCCTGTCACCATCCTGGCGGCGGCCCACATCGCCGGGGTCGATGCCGTCTACCGGGTCGGCGGAGCGCAGGCGATCGCGGCATTGGCGTACGGGACGGCGTCAATTCCGCGGGTGGACGTGGTCGCCGGTCCCGGCAACATCTACGTGACGCTCGCCAAGCGCGAGGTGTTCGGCGCCGTCGGGGTTGACGGCATCGCCGGGCCGACCGAGGTGATGGTCATCGCGGACGCGCACGCGCGGCCGGACTTCGTGGCCGCCGACCTTGCGGCCCAGCTCGAGCATGACCCGCTGGCGTGGGGTGTGCTCGTGACCGACGATGCAGCGCTCGCCGACCGCGTGCAGGAGGAGCTTGAGAACCTGATGCTCGGGCTGGAGCGCGCCGAGATCATCCGTGCGGCGATGTGCTGCCTGATCGTCGCCGACGACCTCGACCAGGCGGTGCAGCTGGCCAACGACTTTGCGCCTGAGCATCTGCTCATCGTCACCGACGACGCCGCGCGCCTGGCGACGAAGGTCGAGAACGCCGGTGCGGTTTTCGTCGGACCCTATGCCACAGTGCCGCTCGGCGACTACGCCGCCGGTCCCAACCACACACTTCCGACCTCGGGAGCGGCGCGCTTTGCATCTCCACTCGGCGTGCACACCTTCATGAAGCGAACCAGCGTCCTCAGCCTCAACCTCGGCGATCTGGAGATGATGCGTGAGGCATGTGTCCGCCTCGCCACGATGGAAGGTTTGGGAGCGCACGCGCACGCTGTGGAGGTGCGCCTTGAGTAGAAGCGCGGACGTGACACGCAACAGCAAGGAGACTCGGCTGCGGGCAAAGGTGGAGCTCGAAGGACGCGGGCGCGTCAAGGTCGCGACCGGAATCGCTTTCCTGGATCACATGCTGGAGCAGGTCGCGCGCTACGGCGGCTTCGACCTGACATTGCGCGGAGCGGGCGACGTCCACGTCGACACGCACCACCTCGTCGAGGACGCCGGCATCATCCTCGGCCAGGCGCTCTCGCAGGCTCTTGGCGATCGCGCGGGCATCACGCGCTTCGCATCGGCATACGCGCCGCTGGACGAATCCCTTGCTCGGGTAGTGGTCGACCTGGGCAAGCGTCCCTACCTCTCATACAACGTGGCGCTGCGCGGTCGCATCGGGACGATGGAGTCGGAGGTCATCGAGGAGTTCTGGCGTGCGCTCTCGATCCACCTCGGCGCAACGATCCATGTCGACGTGATCCGCGGCCGCAACCGGCACCACATCGCGGAGTCGACCTTCAAAGCCCTTGGGCTGGCCCTGAGGGAGGCGATGGCTGAAGGCGGCGGTCCCGGCGTCCCCTCGTCCAAGGGCCTGCTCGGGTGATCGCCATCGTCGACTACGGCGTCGGCAACCTGCGCTCGGTGGAACGCGCCCTGCTCCATGTCGGGGCGGAGCCCAGGCTGACCGCCGACCCCGACGAGCTCGAGGATGCCGACGGGATGGTGCTCCCCGGGGTCGGGGCGTTCGCACCCGCCCTGGAAAAGCTCTCGTCAGGCGGGTTGGGGCGGCGCGTGGTGGAGCTCGCGGCAAAAGGGAGGCCGATCCTCGGCATCTGCCTCGGCTACCAGCTCCTCTTCGAGGAATCGATGGAGCACGGCCGCCATCAGGGGCTCGGCCTGCTGCCTGGGACCGTGCGCGAGATAGACAGCAGCGATCGATTGCCGGTGATCGGTTGGTGTCGCCTCAGGCAAACCGAGCATTCGCCGTTGTGGGAAGGCATCGCCGATGGGTCTTACATGTATTTCGTCCACTCGTACACGCCCGACTCGAATCGATACGCGATCGCATCCACCGAGCACTCGCCCGCCGCCGCCGGTGCGCGGCGCAACGTCATGGGCACGCAGTTCCATCCTGAGAAGAGCGGACCGGACGGGCTGCGGATCTACGAGAGCTTCCTGAGGCTCTGCGGATGAGCGAGCCGCCGGACCACGTCCGCCTCAACCGGGCCCTCTGGGATGTCAAAGCTGCCGAATACGTAGCCGCGGGGCGCCGGTGCTGGACGGCCGAGCAGCCGACCTGGGGCATCTTCGCTGTGCCGGAATCGCAGCTGCATGTGCTCCCGGAGGTCGGCGGGCTGGACGTCATCGAGCTCGGGTGTGGCACCGCCTACGTTTCCTCGTGGGTGGCGCGGCGAGGCGCCCGGGTTGTCGGGATCGACAACTCGGCGCGGCAGCTGGCGACGGCTCGCGCTTATCAGAGAGAGTTCGGGCTTGACTTCCCGCTCATCCATGGCAACGCCGAGCAGGTGCCGCTCGCTGACGGCAGCTTCGACCTCGCGATCAGTGAGTACGGAGCCTCTCTCTGGTGCGATCCGTACCTGTGGGTACCCGAGGCGGCACGGCTTCTTCGGCATGGTGGGCGTCTCATCTTCCTCACGAATGGCATGCTGGCGGTGCTCACGTTCCCGGAGCTCGAGGCTGACGGACCGGCCGGGACGACGTTGCTGCGCGACTACTTCGGCATGCACCGAATTCAGTGGCCCGACTCGCCGGGGGTCGAGTTTCATCTCGGTCACGGAGACTGGATAAGGCTCCTGCGATCCAACGGGTTCGATGTCGAGGACCTCATCGAGGTCCAGCCTCCGGAGGGTGCGGTCGCTCATGCGACAGACATCGCAACCCTGGAATGGGCGAGGCGGTGGCCGTGCGAGGAGATCTGGAAGGCGCGCAAGCACTAGCCGCCGGCCGACATCCGGCGGCGGTGGTCCTCGTCCCCAAGGGCCATCCGGCCCTACCTGGGCCGCACGCGGAGGCTCAGGTTTTGTGCAGGAGCTAGGAGGTCATGCGCACCAGTCAGCAGAGCGAGCTTGAGCCATGAGGGATTTTCCATCTCGAATGGACGTCGTCGACGCTGATTCGATAGGAGATCCCGCCTTCGTCGTCGACACGCACGGCGTCGTGGTGAGCTGCAACAAGGAGGCGGCGTGGCTTTTCGGACGCCCGGTCAGCCAGGTCGTGGGCCGGCGGTGCTACTCGGTGGTGCGTGCCTGCCTGTCGACTGGTCAGCAGGCGTGCTCGGCCAACTGCCCGCTGATCCAGGGGCTCGGAATCCTGCCCGGACCACCCGCGGTCGAGCTCGTCGTGCGTGGCAGCGGGCATCCCGCGGCGAGGTGCGCGGTCAACGTCCAGCACATCCCGTTGACGGATCTTCGCGGGCTTCCGTCCGGGCTGCTGCACATCCTGACCCTCGCGGGGACCCCCGACGCAGTGGAGGATGTCCAGTTCGCAATCGCGTGACCTGAGCCTCGCCGTCGACTCGCGAGCAGGGCTTCGGGGTCACGTATTGTGGGCCGGTGCCGGCCAAACGAGTCATCCCCTGCCTTGACGTGACGGACGGGCGGGTCGTCAAGGGCGTTCGGTTCAAGGACCTGCGGGATGCGGGCGACCCCGCGGAGCTGGCCGCCCTCTACGATCGCGAAGGCGCGGACGAGATCGTCTTCCTGGACATCACCGCGTCGTCCGACGATCGAAAGATCCTGTTGGACGCCGTGGCACGGACAGCAGACCAGGTCTTCATTCCTCTGACGGTCGGCGGCGGGGTGCGCAGCGTGGACGACATGGCGGAGTTGCTGAGCAATGGCGCAGACAAGGTATCGGTCAACAGCGCCGCCCTGGCCGATCCCGAGCTCATCACCCGCTGCGCCGAGGTCTTCGGGTCGCAGTGCGTGGTGCTGGCGGTCGATGCGCGGCGGCGCGCTGAGGGCGGGGGGTGGGAGGTCTTCAGCCATGGGGGGCGGAGGCCGGCGGGGCGCGACGCGGTCGAATGGGCCGCGCTCGGTGAGCGGCTCGGAGCGGGGGAGATCCTGTTGACCTCGATGGACAAGGACGGCACCCACGAGGGATACGACGTCGCGCTGTTGAAGGCGGTGAGCTCCGCGGTCCGGCTGCCGGTCATCGCATCGGGTGGGGCGGGTGGCGCGGGCCACATGTACGAGGCGCTGACGGAGGGCGGGGCGGAAGCGGCGCTCGCGGCCTCGATCTTTCATTTCGGAGAGCTGTCGATAGGTGCAGTGAAGCAGGAGCTGGCCGCGCGCGGGTTGGAGATCAGGCGATGAAACCGGACTTTTCTAAGGGGCTTGTCCCCGCCGTCGTGCAGAGCGCCGAGACGGGGAAGGTGCTGATGGTCGCCTACATGGACGAGGCATCGTGGTCGAAGACGCGTGAAACGGGCCGCGCATGGTTTCACTCGCGCGAGCGGGGGCTTTGGGAGAAGGGCGCGACCTCCGGCAACTTCATGGAGGTCGTGGAGGCGCGGCTCGACTGCGACCTCGACACGGTGCTTTTGCGCGTGAGGCCGGCGGGGCCTGCGTGCCACACGGGGGCGGAGTCCTGCTTTTTCAATGAGGTCGAGTAGGGAGCCCGAGAGGTGACGTCGGGGTGAGGCAGCGCGCTTGGAAGACGGGCTGGGAAGAGGGAGTGGGGGCCGGTCCGGCGACTTAAGGCACGCATCGGCGGCGAGATCGACCTTGAAGTTAATTCGCTGAAATTCTTGACCCTACAAACAGATGTTCGTATAATTCTCTTATGAGAGTGGGGTGTGGGGGTGAAGTGTCTGGCGCCGATCTCGCCCGAAGGCTGGTCGGCCTTCGCAACGCCATCGATCTTCTCGAGCTCGAGTTCTCACAGATGGCCGGCGACTTTGCCGCCACGGAGGAGTACGACCAGCAGGGCTTCGACAGCCCGATCTCGTGGATCAAGGAGAACTGCCACATGTCAGGCGGTGCCGCCGCGGATCGCGTCTGCGTCGGCGAGCAGCGTGAGCGCCTGGTCGAGAGTCTCGCCGCCGTCGCCGAGGGACGGATCGGCTTCGCCCACTTCGCCCTGCTGGCGCGGACCTCAGCTGCCGTCGGCGGTCGCCTGGATGAGGCCAAGCTGCTCAAGCAGGCGGCCAAGCTCAGCGTGGCGCGCTTTCGCAACGCGTGCCTGCACGCCCGACATGCGGCTGACCCGGATGGTTATGTGAACGAAGAGTCGCAAGGAGTCGAGGCGAGAAGCCTGACCTTGAGTCAGGCCGATGACGGCGTGGTGGTCATCACAGGCATCCTCGACAAGGTCGGCGGAGCTGCGCTGCGCACTGCGCTCGAGCCGCTGGCCAGGCGCATGGGCAAGGACGACGACCGCCTTCGCGAGCGCCGGCTGGCCGACGCGCTCGTCGATCTGTCCATGCATGCTCTTGATACCGGCCTGGTGCCGCAGCAAGGAAGTCAGAGGACGCACTTGCAGGTGACCACGACGCTGGAAACTCTGATCGGACTTTCAGGCGCGCCGGCGGCGGAGATGGAGTTCTCACTGCCGATCTCGGCCAAGGCCGTCGAGCGGCTGGCTTGCGACTGCTCGGTGACACGCATCCTGCTCGGCGCTGACTCGATGGTCATCGACGTCGGGCGCGCCAGGCGTGTGATCTCGGGTCCGGCGCGCAAGGCGCTCAATGCCCGCGACCGCGGCTGCGTCTGGCCTGGTTGCGACCGGCCGGCTTCCTGGACGTCAGGGCACCACCTCGTGCACTGGCTTCATGGCGGATCGAACGATCCGGTGAACCTCGCGCTCCTCTGTTATCGCCATCACTGGATGGTGCATGAGGGCAACTGGCAGCTGGTTCGCTCCGACGACGGGCGCATGCTGACCATCCCGCCGACAGTTACCTTCGGACCTCCCTCCCGGGGACCGGATTA
>JBGOTG010000083.1:0-9784 GCA_041476405.1 Candidatus Dormibacteraceae bacterium
CGCGCAAAGAAGGGCTGGCCGCATTGGAAAGAGCGAGAGGCGAAACGGCGGCGCTTCGCAGCCTCGCCAACGCAGCACGCCTGGTACAGGAGAATCCGGCGCTGTTGCAGCTCCGACTTCTGCAGCAGATCGGCGGAACTCGTGGAAACACCGTTGTCCTGGGCGCGCAGCAGATCATTCCCGTTCCGAATCAAGTTTCAGATCAAGCGACCGGTTCCCAAGCCGAGCCTGCCGAGTAGAGTCCGAGGCGGCCAATCTTCGGCCCGCTCTCGGCCGTAACCAGGTCGGGTATGGACCAAACGTCCCATTGCCTTCCGGGCGGTCCCGGGCCGAGAATCGAGTCTTGGTGCCTTGGCCTCGGTCCTGGGGGGCCGAGCCAGTATTGGGAGGGAGTCCATTGCCCGCGATCGCGTCCTCGAACCCCGCCGTGCTCGTGAGCCGGTCCCGAGTCCTGGCTGCGCTCGTGCTTGCGCTCGCCCTGGCATTGTCAACCGGCGTGGTGGCCCAGGCCGTCACCACCCCCACTCCGACGTCAACCTTCGTCGGCGGCCGTGTCACGGGCGCAGACGGGGTCACCGTCATCGGGAGCCCGAACATAAGCGCGGCTGACGGCAACTTCACCGCCGGCGACGTGGGATTCGGAATCATGGGACCCGGCATCCCAGTCGGCACGACGATCACCACTGTCACATCGTCCACCACCGCTGTCATGTCCAACAACGCAACAAGAACGGCGTCTAAGGCCGCGTTTGCAATCACCGGCGCCACCGCAGCCTTGTACGGCTGGGGCGACGCCACGCTGCCGGACGGCACCGTGATCGTGGGGGACTACTGGAACTACCGGATCCTTCACTTCAACCTCGACGGCAGCCCCGCGACCCCATACGTGTTCACCAAGAGCAAGGTCGGGTTCGGCGCAAACACCAACCAGGCGCCGTTTGGGATCTGCGTGGACAACAGTGGCGGCCCCTTTCAGGGGTATGTGTACATGACCGAGGGCAGCCTCTACAACGTGATCCAGTACGACCCGAACGGCAACTGGGTCACCAGCTGGGGCACGACCAACGCAGCCCACCCGGTCCCCTTCCTGTACCCGTCACAATGCGCGGTCAACCCGGCCAACGGGATTGTGTACATCTCCAATCAGTGGGGAAGGAACCTGGTCGTGCTGAACCCTTCAACAAATGCGGCCACGTTTGTCTCGCCACCAAACCCCAACGCGTTCATCCAGCCGCGAGGACTGGCCTTCGACAGCATCGGGAACATCTGGATCGCAGACCAGGGCCACCATCGCGTCGAGATCTACAACCCCAACTGCTTGCAGAACCCCTGGCCCACCACCGGGTGCGGTTACATCAAGACGATCCTTCCGCCCGGTGGCGTGTCGACGACTTTTGACATGCGTGGCCTGGCCATCGATTCGACATCGACGCCAAACCTGGCCTTCGTGACGAACGGCCAGCACTGCCTGGTCCAGGAGTTCAACGCCGACCCGGGTCCGACCGGAACCTACCCCGCGATAGTGAAGACGAACAACTACGGTTTCCTGCTCAACTTCAACAATGTGCTCGCCGGGGCCAGCGACTGCGGCACGCCCGGGCAGCTTGGGGCGAACGGCCAGTTCGAAGATGGAGCCCGCGGGCTGACCGTCGACTCGCAGCACCACGTATGGGCAGGGGACCTGGCTGATTTCCGCACCGAGATTTTCGACGAGAGCGGGAACTGGCTGAACAACGTGCCCAGCTACTGGCCGAACGGCTCGAGCCCCGACCAGCCATCGATCCCGCCCCTCGGGGGCTTTAACGGCCCGCGTGGCGCGGCTTTCGACACCAACGGCGAGATGTACGTCACTGACATGTTCAACGAGCGTATCGAGCAGTTCACGCCCGACCTGGTGAACGGAGGCTACACGCTGGCCAACACGTGGGGTATGCGCGGTGACGGCCCCGGCCAGTTCAACTATCCACGCCTGCTGTGCTGGGATCCCTTTACGCCGCTGCTCACGGGCGGAACCGGCGCCTTGATCGTCGCGAACACGGACTCCAACATGGTCGTTGCCTGGAACCCCTACAAGGCCAGCGGGATCCCGAACGTCGTTTGGTCGACGAGCGGGTTCGCCGATCCGTATGGCGTTGCCTGCGACCCGAACACCGGCAGCATCTATGTCGCGAACAGCAACGGCAAGGACGTGGTGGTGCTCAACAGCGACGGGAGCCCGGCCGGCGCCGATCTCGCCAACAGCACGATCGGCAAGGGCACGATAATCGGGTTCACCCGAGGCATCACCGTCGACCCGACTGACGGATCGGTTTGGGTCGACGTGGGCACGAGCGCGAAGGTCTATCACTTCGCGTCATGGGCCGGCGGCGGCGCCTACCTGTCGAGCTCGTCGTTCACCGCTTCCAGTGGCGGCCATGGCACGTGCAACCCGTTCGGGATCGCGGCGACCACCAACTATGTGTACGTAGCTTGCTCAGCCAGCAGCAACATTGCGCAATACGACAGGACCGCACACCTGGTCGGCACTTTCGGCGGCTTCAAAGTCAGTGGTGCGATCGGCTCCATGCAGACCCCACAAGGCCTGACCATCGGACCAAGCGGTGACCTGTTCGTCGTCGAGATGGGCAACAACCGCGTGAGCGATTGGATGGTCCCGCAGTAACGGCCTGCCCCTAGCTCAGACCGAAACGTAGTCGAGGACGACGTCAGCTCTCTTTAGCATCGAACCGCCGCTACAGTTCGATCAGGCCCAGGCGGCTGGCCGCAATCACCGCTTGCAGCTTTGAGTGCACGTGCAACTTCTCGATCACGTGCCTGACGTGCCACTGCACAGTGTGAGTCGCAACGCCCAGGCGCTCGGCCATCGCGCTTGTGTCGTGACCCTCGGCCAGCAATCGCAGCACCGCGAGCTCACGCGGGGTGAACTCTGCAAACAGATGCTCGCGTGCGCGCTTCTCCACGGCCACCTGTCGCTGCCGCGCAATCGCCTTGGCAAAAAGTTCAACCGGGATCTTGACCTCCCCGGCAGATGCGGTGCGGACGGCTTCGACTATTTGATCGGCAGTCGCCGACTTGGTCAGGTAGGCGGTGGCGCCGGCATCGATGGCATCCAGAAGCGCAGCCTCGGACTCCTCGGCGCTGTGGAACACGATGGCGACCCCTGGGGCTGCGGAACGTATGTTGGCGGCCGCGACCGGCCCGCTCGTGTCAGGGAGCTGGAAGTCCATGAGAACCACGTCGGGCTTTTCAATGGCCGCCAGGGTGGCTGCCTCATCGCCTCGCCTGGCGATGCCACAGACGCTCATGTCGTCCTCACCGTCCAGGACCTTGGCGATCGTCGAGGCCAGGAGCGGATGGTCCTGAACGACAAGAATCCGCACCGGGGTGATCGGAGGGACAGCAATCCCAGGATCCATCAGGTTCGCGTTGCTCGGCGAGTAGTGCGCGCGGGACGCTCGTCGAACCTGACGATCTCGGCGCCAGCGACTTTTACCACACCTGGCTCGTTTCGGGCGAGCCCACGGCGTGAGTGTCAGGAGATGCTCCTGCCGGTGAATCCGTCTGCTTACTTACGTGGCGCCGCCCTGGCCGCGGAGACGGGTGTGCGGGCCAGGCGTAACTGGAGTTCAATATCCGCTGGAGCTCGCTTGCCAGAGCAGGGAGAGACCGAGCCCCAGAGGCGGGTGTAGTGAACGCGCCGATCGCAAGCGCGGATTTCGCCGGCGAACGGTTGGTCGGCCGGGGCGTTGAACTGGCCGAAATCGACGGGCTCTTGGCGCGTGCTCGACGAGGCGCGAGCGGCACGCTGATCATCGGCGGCGTCGCCGGGATCGGCAAGACGGCGCTCCTTGCCGAAACTGCGCTCAGGGCCGGCGGTTTCCGTGTCTTGCGAACGGCAGGGGTCGAATCCGAAAGCAGAATGCCGTATGCAGGCCTACACGCCCTCATCAGGCCGGTCGCCGAGCGCATCGAGGCACTTCCACCCCCGCAGAGGGCGGCGATTGCCGGCGCGATCGGCATCGGGGCCGAGGACCCCGTCAGCATGTTCGTGGTCGGAGTGGCTTGCCTGACGCTTCTGGCGGGAGTTGCCGAAGAGCAACCCCTCCTGCTGCTGATCGACGATGCGAACTGGCTGGACGACCCCTCGGCTGTCGTCTTCAAGTTCGTGCTCAGACGGCTGAAGGACGAGCGAATCGCCGCCCTGGTGGCCGCACGGGGAGAGCCCGGTCAGAGCTTCGACTTCCAGGGGGCGCGGAGACTTCGCGTCACAGGGCTTGGGCCTGAGGAGGCCGTTCAACTGCTTGCCGCGCACTTCGACCACCTGTCAAACAGCGTGCGCGAGCAATTGATAGACGAGTGCGGCGGCAACCCTCTGGCGCTGCTGACGGTGCCGACTCTGCTGACCGCGGCCCAGCTCGCGGGCACATCGCCTCTCGGCAGCGAGCTGCCGCTGGGGGAGCGTCTCACACATTCCTATGCCGAGGCTCTGCGCAGTCTGCCTCCAGATACAGCACGGCTCCTACTCCTGGCGGCCGCCGACGACTCGCTTGACGTTGAAGAGCTGAAGCACGCGCTGGGGCAGGACGGTCGAGCCGTTGGTGACCTGTCCATCGCAGAGGCCGCCGAGCTGGTGTCGATCGATGGAGGCCACGTCCGCTTCCGACATCCGTTGGTGCGGTCCGCCATCTATCAGAGCGCGACCGCAGCGGATCGTGAGGCAGCACACAGAGCCCTGGCGGTCGCGTTCGCGGGGTCGTCCGATCCGGACCGCAGCCTGTGGCATCGCGCACGTGCCGCGCCTGGAATCGACGAGGACCTTGCGGCGGCGCTGGAGGCAGCGGCCAAACGCATGGCCCTGCGGCGCAGCCCAGGCGCCGGCGCCGCGGCACTCGACGAATCGGCGCGGCTCTCACCGACAGGCCCGCAGCGAGCTCGTCGCCTGGTCGCCGCAGCGAGGGCCTATCTCGACCTCGGCAAGCCGGCCCACGTCGAGGCGAGGCTCGACGAAGCCGAATCGTCCGAACTGACCGAGCGGGCGCGCGCGGAGATCGCGTTGTTGCGCGCGTCTTTGAACCCGATCTCGGGTGCCTATCGCGAGGCGCTGGTCCAGGCCGCAGAGCGCATCGGCGACGCGGATCCGGCTTTTGCCGCCGAGATGCTCGCCTTCGCGGTCCGGTCCGCGCAGCACGACGACGAGTGGACCGAGGCGGTGAGCCATTGCACTCGGCTCCTCGCTCTCGACTTGCCGCCGGCGAGCGCGCACAGGCAGTGGGCGCAGTCGCTGCTGGCCGCGGTAGCTCCGGCCGGCTCTTCGGCGTCGAGTTCAGCGCCGACGTTCAGGCTGCCCGACCCTGCGTCTCCCAACTGGCTTCTTTGGCCGCCCCAGACTGTGATCGAGCTGGGTGGCGGCGAGGCGGATGCAGTGGCCCAGTGCGAGTTCAGCGTCCATGTGATGCGGACGAGGGGCGACGTCTTCGGTCTCATGGGAGCTCTGCTCAGCCTGGGTTATGCACAGATCCGTCAGGGCCAATGGTCAAGCGCGGCGGCGCACCTCACGGAGGCGCTGACACTCGCTCGCCAGAGTGACAGTGCCCACTACATCGCCCTCGCCGACTCGTTCCTCGCCCGACTCGCCGCCCTGCGAGGCGAGGACGACGAGTGCCGCGAACGTGCCAGGGAATCGGAAGCGCTGGCCCCCGGGAGCCGTCTCGTCACCTCGTGTGCAGCCTGGGCGCTGGCGCTCCTCGACCTCGGGCGGGGACGGCCTCAGGCGGCGTTCGATCGGTTGTCGGCGACAGCGCCCCTGCCCACGTGGCCGAACGACCGGCTGAGCTGCATCCGCGCCAGCGGGGACCTCGCCGAGGCTGCGATCCTCTGCGGACGACCGGATTCTGCGGCCCTGGTGCTGGACGGTCTCGAGCGATGGGCCGGGGGCGATCCGCACCCGTGGATACGGCTGGTCATCCATCGTTGCAGGGGTTTGATCGCAAAGGATGCCGCGGAGGCCGAGGGGCACTTTCACACCGCTCTCGATACGCGGGGAGGTGAATCCCGGCCCTTCCAGTACGCCCGGGCGCTCCTTCTCTATGGAGAGTGGCTGCGCCGCCAGAAGCGCAAGCTGGATGCGAGGTCCCAGCTCTCGGCCGCCGTGGACATCTTCGACAGGCTTGGCGCCCAGCCATGGAGCGAGCGAGCGCGCCGTGAGCTGCGGGCGGCAGGCGTGCCGGCAGGGCGCCGCGAGCCTCAGGCCGTCGATCGCCTGACCCCACAGGAGCTTCACATTGCGCGGCTTGCCGCGAAAGGAATGACCAGCCCCGAGATCGCTGCACACCTTTTCCTGAGCCCGCGGACGGTGAGCGTCCATCTCTATCGGATCTTTCCCAAGCTGGGCATCTCATCGCGAGCCGAGCTGCGCGAGATCAACCTGGCCGACGGGCCTTCAAAAACCCGATCGCCTGAGTCGAGCTCATGACCGCTCCGACCCCACCCAGAGGCCTGGGCCAACCGTCAAGCAACGGCGTGTTGGATTCCGTGCGCGCGAAACGGATCGTCGGGGCGATCGGGGTCGCCGTGCCGCTGGCCGCAACCGTGGTCGTCCTCATCGCGGGCCGGCTAAGCCCTGGCTACGATCCGCTCCGGCGGACCGTGAGCCGGCTCGCCGAGCCGGGACTCCCGGCCGCCGGCGCGGTGGAGCTGTCCATCTGCCTGGTCGGCCTGGTCCTGATCGGGCTGGCTCTGTCACTTGGCCCCGGAGGTTTGGGTGGCCGGGCTCTTCTTGGGATCGCCGGCCTCGCGCTGCTGACAGCGGCGGCGGTGCGGCTCGACCCATCGTCATCCGCGGCGACCACGGCCCACCGGCTGGCCACCGCCATCGCGATGCTCGCGCTCACCGCCGCGCTCCTCGTCATCGCGCCCACGCTGAGGCGGCGGCCGGGTTGGCGAGCTTACGGCCGGTTGTCGTTTGGGCTGGGCGCGGGAGCCGTTGGGCTGCTGCTCGTCGGGTTGACGCTGCTGCCGACGGCGTTCGCGGCCTGGGGGGCGTGGGAACGCTGCTTTCTGGCGGTGCCGATGGCCTGGACGGTGCTGGTCTCCGCTCGCCTCTTGAGCGCCAGCAGGACTGATCCCATGTGTTCGTCCACCGATGCGAACAAGAGTTGGCCAATGAGCGTCTCAGTCGACGACAGCATGAAGGCGGCGGCAGCCAGCGTCAGCAGCAGGGGTTCATAGCCGCCGGTCACCATGGTCACCACCGCAAACATGTAAAGGCAACCGCCGGCCACCTTCGACGAGTACAGGTGCAGGTTTCCGAGCTGATGGAACTTGACGAGGCCCACCCCAAGCGAGGCGACGTAGGCGGCGAACGTGGCGGCGATGAGGGCGGCGTTCTCGCGGGCAATCTCGGGGTGAAGCAGCTCGATCCACACCATCGCCGAAAGCAGCAGGAGGTTGTCGGCGATCGAGTCCAGTCGAGCACCGTGGGAGCTCGCCTGCCCGAGCTTCCGGGCCAGAAAGCCGTCAAGAGCGTCGGTGACTCCGGCGGCGACGAGTCCGACACCGACAATGCGCCCGTTCCCGAGGACAGCGAGCACCCAGAGCAAGGGGATCAGGAGAAGACGCAGCCACGACAGCGTGTCGGCCACTCGCCAACGGCTGGCCACGGCGTGAGTATGCAAGACGCCGGCGACGCCTGTTACGCAGCGGCAGGGACCACCGTTTGCGCAGCATGGAACATCAAGACATACGGCTGTCGCGTCCGGTCCTTTTTTCAGGTGCCATTGCGATTGTTTGCGCAGTGGCGGTCACCGTGGTCGTTGTGGCGGCCGGCCGGCCACAGATCGTGGTCGCCGCCCCGGCAGCAGTCCCGCAGTCGACAGCGACCTTTACCCCTGGCGTGTTCAGCAGCGGCGATGCGATTGTGTCGAAGAGACCCGATATTGCCTTCCTGGCGGTCGGGGTCGACTCGCTGAAGCCAACCGCGTCCGCGGCGCAGAGCGACCTTGCGAGCAAGGCGTCCAGGTTGATCGCAAAGGCGAAGGCGCTCGGCATCGCCGACAAGGACATCAGCACATCGGGGTACTCGGTGAGCCCGAACTACGTCGGGTCCGACCAGACCATCAACGGATATCGTGCTTCGGAGCAGATTCAGCTCAAGTGGCACAACGTCGACACTGTCGGGGGTGCGATGGACTCGCTCGTCCAGCAGGGTGGCGCCACGAACGTGAGCGTCGGATTCGGCCTGGCCAGCCCCAAGGCGGCCCAGGCCGAGGCGCGCGCGCTGGCGATCGCGGACGCGCGGACGCGGGCTCAGGCGATGGCGGATGCAGCGGGTATCAAGCTCGGCCAGGTGATACGCGTGAGCGATGTCAACTCGTACGGCGGCACTCCCACCTTCAGCTTCGATGCGCTGAAGGGTGCTGTGGCGGCTCCTACGCAGATTCCGGTCGGGCAGCTCGACGTGCAGGTCACCGTGGAGGTGGACTTCGCGATCGCCGGCTGAGCCGGCGGCTTTCTAGTGAGAGGACGCGAAGCCAAACGCGACCAGTCGACGCCGAGTGACTTATCGTCGCGGGGATGCTCAAGGTGTATCCCGACCGGTCAGGCCCCGCCTTCCGTCGCGTCTTAGGTGACCTGATCGGGATCGTCTGGACAGTGGCGTGGGCTGGGCTGGGCTGGCTGATCTACAAGACGGTGCTGGGCCTGCAGGTGATCGCCGACGGGATCACGAGCACTGGCGCGACGTTCAACGCCTGGATCCAGTCGTTCCGCAACGCGGTGCCGGGTGGGATTCCGCTGCTGACCCAGTTCCTCCTCGACACTGCCGACGCCCTCCGCAAGTATTCGGGCGATCCGCTGGTCTCGTCCGGCCACCAGATCCATGACGCGATCATCCAGCTCGCCATCGTGCTCGCCCTGCTGGTGGCGCTGCCGCCGATCCTCCTCGTATTGGTGCCGTACGGCGCGTGGCGGTGGCGCGACATGCGCGAGCTGGGGTCTGCGCTGGCGTTTGTGCGCATCGCCTCAATGACCGGACGCGCTGACCAGGCACGTGCAGTGCTCGCGTATAGGGCGGTGTCGACACTCACCTTTCGCCAGCTGATGTCGGCGAGCGCCGACCCCGTCGGCGACATCGCCGAGCATCGATATGACCGGCTGGCCAACGCGATGCTCCTCCGCGCCGGCCTGGATCCGAGCCGGCTCGCACCGCCGGAGCTGCCGGAGCTGCCGGCGCACACTGAGGAGTCGGTGCTCCCAGATGGCGGGGAGGACCCGCGGTAGCGCGAGTCGGCGGGCCGGTATCTTTGTCGCATGTGCCGGAGCATCAAGACGTTGCGTCATGCCGACGTCGTCGCCAGCGATGACGAGATCCGAGCGGCCGCGCGCCAGTTCGTGCGCAAGGTGAGCGGGTTCAGGGAGCCGTCCAGCAAGCACCACGAGGCGTTCGAGGGGGCAGTGGACGAGATCGCGCTGGCATCCCAACGGCTTCTCGAGACCATCTCAGAGAACCTGGCCCGCCGCACCGCTTAACAACCAGGGTTCACGGCCCCCTTACGCTGGCCTCGGTTGGCCGGCGGGGGAGGGACGGCCTTGGGGGAGAGGGAGGGCCCGGACACGGGTGTGCCTCCGACACCAATCTATGGCAGAAGCCGTTAGGAGGTGCATGCGAGCGACTTACCTGGCGACATCGGTCGCCATTCTCGTTGCCGTTCTGTCGGGGTGCGGCTCTGGCCCAACGGCGCGGAACACGGCCAGCCCCAGCCCTCTGTTTTCAATCGGCGAGTCGTCA
>JBGOTG010000084.1:0-9716 GCA_041476405.1 Candidatus Dormibacteraceae bacterium
GATGACCTCCGGCTCGGTGATGCCTTTTTCCGCGCGGCCGCGGTCGCGGTACGTGAGCATTGGGTTGATCAGGCTCTCGGTGCCGCCGAACGTCACGACCCCGCATGCCTCCTCGCCGGGGTGGTGCTCCGACACGGCGTCACCGTGGAGCATCGCCGCGGTCATCGCCACGATCTCGGCCTCGAGCTTGGTGGCGCTCGGGTACATGTCGCGCTGCAGCACGTTGGCGTGAGCGAACAGCCTGAACGCCTCGGTCAGGAACCTGTAATGATCGTGGTCGCCGTGGTAGATGGATCCCGACACCCGGCCGAGGTCGGCGATGCGGTCTTCCTCGCGCGCCATTGTGGCGAGCTCCTGCAGGATGCCGTCGCGGTCCCTGCCTTCAGGCGCGAGCCGGTGATAGGTTGGAAAACGCCGCCGGTACGGGTAGAAGTCGATCAGCGCCCCGTCGCTGTCGGGCTGGTCCTGGCTCATGGCTCCGCCTATTGTGGTCCGGCCGTCAACGTTGACGGCCTTCATAAGTCCCGAACTCATGGGGGCATACGGCCCTCTTCGGCGGCGATCAACCAAGCAAGGATGTGATCCGAAGTGTTCCTCCGGTCCACCGTCGTTGTGCAACGCCCGTTCGCACAGGTCGATGCCGAATTGGCGACTGGTGCCGAGAACTGGATGCCTGACCTGGCCAGGGTCGCGAACGGACGCGGACAGGAACTACTCTCCGAACTCGGGTTCAGCCTTGGCAATCGACGGATCGGCAGGCGAATCAAGGTGGAAATTGGCGTGCCGACCAGGATGGCCGGGCTCACGTTCATGCCCATCAAATGGCGATCCGCGACCGAGGAAGGGCTGTTCCCGACGCTGGAAGGTGCCCTGGAGATCGCGAGTCTGGGCAGCGCAAGCACTCAACTTGGTTTGAGTGCGAACTACGAGCCGCCTCTCGGTTTGATGGGAAAGGTGGCCGATCGCGCGCTGTTTCACCGGGTCGCCGAAGCGACAGTCAACGATTTCCTCAAGCGGATAGGCGAGCGCGTCGAGCAGGCTGCGTAGCCGCTGCACACCAGGCGCGCGACCAACCAGCCCTAGGTCACGGGTCGGCCGGCGCCCTCTTTGAATCGCGCACTGTTCGGATCCTGCGTGCCCGCCGGCTCGTTTGGGCCCGGTGCGGGTGGTCTCGGTCCGGATCCTCCGGGCGGGTCCTGTCCCTCGTCGCTGTCCTCGCCGGTGACCCACCGCAGCTTGGGCGGGAAGTTGGTTCGGTACTCGCGCGCCCTGGTGGCAGCGATCTCGAAGTTCTCGCAGAACTTCTCGTTGCCTGTCTGCCGCCTCGTATCGATCACCGCTTCCCTCAGCTCGTCCCAGTAGAGGTCGAAGGCGAAGGCGTCGTACAGGAGCGACTCCGGCAGGAGCCTATGCAGGGCCAGCACGCTGACCTCCTCGAAGAGGTGGGCCAGCTGGAGGTAGTCGTCGCCCTGCAGCTCCTTCTTGAGCAGATGGGCGAAGGCCGGCGCCATCGACTCCGAATGCAGGGTCTGGACGATCGCGAGGAATGTAGCGCTGTCCTCCGGTTTCGGCCGCCCGAAATCGAGGGGCAATCGCCTGTGCTCCGCCGGTCCTTTGAGCCCGTGACCTGCCGTCGTATGAGCCTCGCGATGAATCCTAGCGTCGGGCCTCCAGCATGTGCCGGCAGGTTGGGGAATCTACGTCCTCAAAGGACGCGTTCCCGTCGCAATCACCGGTGTCACATCCGTATCGAAGTCGCGCGGCGTCGGCGAATGACGCCCGCCGCGGTGACGATGGCAAGAGCACCGAGCGCGCCGGTGACCCAAAGCCTCGGGTTTTTCGCGGCAGGCTGCTTCTGGAGCGACAGCGGGTACAGATCAAAGTGCACTCCGGTTGTCTGCCCACCGGGGTCCTGACTGAACACAACCCGCCCCGTACCCATTCCAAACTTGGAGAGGTCGATCCGAAACACGAACGGATCCTGGGCGTCGTCGGGGTGCAGAGGAAAGCCCCTGTACAGCGCTGGTATCGGACTCAGGCCTCGAAGCGTAAGCCGGCCGCTCCGGACGAAGACCTCGGCCCCTGCGCCGATCATCGCCCGGGTCCGAGCGTCAGTGAGCCGCGCGGAAAGCTGGTACCAACCGCAGATGTCGCCCCATAGCTCTGGATGCTGGGGAACATCGGTGCGGATCACTTCGTCCGGGGCGCCGAGCAGGTGCTTGAGCAGCCCGGCGACCTCGCCCGGCAGCCACAACATCGCACCACTGGCCCCGTTCGTGAAGGCCATCACCCCGACTCCGTCGTCCGGAGCCGCGAAGATCTGCGAGTTGAAGCCGGGAAGTATCCCCCCGTGCTCGACGGCGAGGTGCCCGCCGAGGTTGAACCGCGAGAACGCAAGCCCGATACCCGGCACCCGCGGATCGGGCTGGAAGTGGGGCTCGAACATGGTCGCCAGGGTCGCCGGCTCGAGCACCGAGCCGTGCTCGTTGGCACCACCGCGGAGGAGGGCCGCGACGTAGCGAGCCATGTCTCTCGGGCTGGAATAGGCGGCTCCTCCGCCCACCGTCACGACGTCATAGTCCGTGACCGCCCTGGCGCCACCGGAGCGGAGCTCGTATCCCGTGGCGAGGTGCTTCTTGACCTGCTCGGATCGGACGAGGGTGGTGTCGGCCATGCCGAGGGGCTCGAAGATGTGCTCGCGTAGATAGCGGTCCAGCGGCTTCCCGCTCACGTCCTCGACGATCTGGCCGAGCGTGGCGAATCCGTGGTCGGTGTAGATGAACCTCCTACCCGGCTCGGCCTCGATCCGGAGAGCGCCCTTGTAGTACTCGGCCAGCGACGGCAGCGGCTGTCCCACCTTCACCGTCTCGCCGAAGAGCGGCATCAGCAGGCCGGAGGGATGCAAGAGCTCAGGGATGCCGGCGGTGTGGGTCAGCAGATGTCGCACCGTCGCGGGCCGGAAGCCGGATTTCGCCGGGATCAGCTTGTACGCGCGCAGGTAGTCGTTGGCGGGAGCGTCCAGGTCGACCAACCCCTGCTCCCACAGCTGCATCACGGCGATCGCGGTGAAGGTCTTGGTAATTGAGGCGATCCGAAAGATCGTGTCCTCGCTGATGGGAGTGTTCGACGCGATGTCCGCGACGCCGCGCCCGTAGAAGAACTCGAGGCGTCCGTTGCGGATCACTCCGACCGCCAGGCCGACGGTGGGGTGTCGGTTGAGGATCCCGTTGACCCTCGCCCTCATGTCGGGTTGATCGATCTCGGATGCCGCGCGCCGAGTGCTGGTCGCAAGCATTCCTGGTACCTCCAGGTTGAGGTTGCTCCGACGACGACGGGTGCAATAGAGGCGATGGACCCATGACGGCTGCATCGAGCGCCCCTTGGCCGCGTCTGTCCCGGCGGCGATGCTGAATCGGGAGGTCAGGTGTGCCGATCGAGCGGCTGACTGCCGAGGACCAGTTGATGCTGTGGCCGGACGAGATCTGGCCGCAGGACATCGGCGCCATCGCCGTGCTCGACGGCTCCAACCTGCACGACGCAGGTGGTCGCTTCCGGATCGAGGCGGTCAACGACGTGGTCGCGGGCCGGCTGCACCTCGTGCCGCGTTTCCGGCAGCTCCTATTCACGCCGCCGCCACGGGTCGGCGGGCCGCTGTGGGTGGACGCCCCGGCATTTGACCTCGCCGACCACCTCCGCGTGCTTCCCCTTCCGGCGCCCGGAGGCGAGGCCGAGCTTCTCGACGCAGTCGAGCAACTGCGGCGCCGGCGCCTGGACCGTTCACGGCCGCTGTGGGAGATGTGGTTCCTCCCGGGGCTGCCGGAGGGACGGGTCGGCGTTTTCATGAGGACGCACCACTGCATCGCCGACGGCATCGCCGGAGTGGCCACCCTTGGCGCATTCCTTGATGCCGCTCCCGACGCCACCACAGCGCCAGGACCCTTATGGACTCCGGCGCCGGCGCCATCGACACAGGATCTCCACGCAGACAACCGGCAGCGGCAAATCGACCAGCTGAGCCGCAGGCTGTCCGGGCTCGGGCATCCGGTGAGCACCGCGCAGCGCGCAGTGGCGGCGTGGCCGGCGATGCGCGAGCTCCTTGCGGAACGGGAGCTTTCGCCGACGAGCCTCGACCACGTCGTCGGCCCGGACCGAAACCTCGCGCTCATACGAAGCAGCATCGAGATGGTCAAAGACGTCGCGCACGCCTACAACGCGAAGGTCAACGACGTCCTGTTGGCGGTCATCGCCGGCGGCCTGCGCGCGCTCCTGATGAGCCGCGGAGAATCGGTCGACGGCGCGGTATTGCGGGTCTACGTGCCCGTCTCGTTGCGCCACGGGCAGTACGCCGGGGCACGGGGGAATCAGATCGCCCAGATGGTCGTCCCCCTCCCAATCGGGGTGCCTGATCCTGCAGGCAGGCTTCAGCAGATCGCCGCAGAGACCGCCAGGCGTAAGGCGAGGAGCCGGCCGTCGCTGGGCAAGTTGCCGCATCGGGGAATCGCCGGACGTGCTTTCCTGAAGCTGGTTGACCGCCAACGGGTGAACGTGACCACCGCCGACCTGCCCGGCCCTGGGATTCCGCTGTACCTCGCAGGGGCACAGCTGCTCGAATTGTTCCCCGTGCTACCGCTCATCGGGAGAGTCTCGCTCGGCGTAGGTGCGCTGTCGTACGCGGGACAGTTCAACATCGCGGCGGTCGCGGATCGAGACGCCCACCCGGACATCCACATCTTCGCCGCGGGCGTCAACGACGATCTGCATGCCCTCGAAGCGATGGTAGGTAGATCTGCAGTCGCTTGATCGGAGAGGCTTCAGTTCCGCCAGGTGCGGCGCCGCACCAGCAGCCACAGGCCAAAGACAATCAGCACCACCGGCCACAAGACATCGCCCTTCAGCCAGGCCAGCTGTCCAAGGTTGTAGAGCAGGTAATAGACGCCGACGACCATCAGCAGCGCGCCGACGAACCAACCGCCTCCCCGCCAATACAGAGGTCCGTTCCACTGCCCCCCGTACCACTGCGCCCGAACGTAGTCGCGGTTCTGCCGGCGCCACGCTCGCCATTCGGCGCGAGGGGCGCCGGGACCAGGCGGCTGCGGCGGAGCCGGAGGCGCGATCGGCGGGGCCTCGGCAGGTTCGGGATTGCCGGTGGACGTCTTCACGTCTGGTCCGATGTTTGTCATCTTCAACTCACCTCTTCCAGCGAGCATCCTATGCAGGAATCGCCGGCAACAGGGCTGAACGGCCCGTCAAATCCAAGTCCGCCGACACCGAATGACCCTGCGGCCGTAGGTCACAGCTCGACGCGGCTGCGTTTGCCGCCGCCGGTGTCCTGTCGTTGGCAGCGGGACTCGTTTACGCGGCAGCGGCGGTCACCTCCCTGCCCGAATGGGTCGGCGGCATCGGTATCGCCACAGGCGGTGCAGCGTGGGCTCTCCTCTGGCCTCTTTCCGCCGCGCTCGACGCGTCGGCGAAGTGGCACGCCCTCCAGGGTGGGATGACGGTAGAAGCCGGGGCGGCCTGAGCGCACGCGTCATCCATTACTGTGCACCTCGTGCGTGCCGCTCGAGTGCTAATGGCGGTGGATCTTCACGCGGCCGGTGAGCCAGGGCGGGTCATCCTCGGCGGCATTGCTGACGTGCCAGGCGACTCGATGTTCGAAAAGCGAAAGTATTTTGAGGAGCACCTGGACGGCGTTCGGAAGCTGATGCTGCGCGAACCTCGCGGCTATCCCGCAATGTGCTGCAACGTGGTGCTGCCGCCGACTGATCGCCGCGCGGCTGCCGGCTTCGTGATCATGGAGCAGACCGAATACCCGCCGATGTCGGGCAGCAACATCATCTGCACGGCGACGGCGCTGCTGGAAACGGGTTACATCGCGCCGGCCGAACCCGCTACCGAGTTCATGCTCGAGACACCCGCCGGGCTGGTGGGGATCACCGCGTCGGTGGAGGCGGGTAGGACCAAGAGCATCACGTTTGAGAACGTGCCGGCGTTCGCCGTGCATCTGGACGTCCCGGTCGAAGTTCCGCAGATCGGGACGGTGACCGTCGATGTCGCGTACGGGGGCATGTTCTACGCGATAGTCCAGGCGGAGCCGCTCGGCTTTCGGATCACTCCGGACGAGGGGAGAGACCTGGTTCGAGTGGGGGAGATGATCAAGGCCGCGGCTCGAGAGCAGCTCCCGGTCTCGCATCCCGAGAACCCGGCGATCAGCGGAGTGTCGATCATGCAGTTCTCAGGCCCATCCGCTCGAGCCGGAGTCGCAAGAAAGAACACTGTCGTCGTCTCCAGCGGCCAGTTCGACTGGGATCGGCCGGCAACGTGGACCGGCGTCCTCGATCGGTCACCGTGCGGCACGGGAACCTGTGCGCAGATGGCTGTCCTGCATGCCAAGGGCGAACTGGGGCTGAACGAAGACTTCGTCCACGAAGGCATCCTGGGCACTACCTTCACGGGCAGGCTCGTCCGTTCCACGACGGTTGGCCCCTACCCGGCGGTGGTGCCGACGATCACGGGCTCCGCGTACATCTACGCGATCTCCAACTACCTCCTCGACCCCACGGATCCGTTTCCGGAAGGCTTCAAGGTGGGAGATATCTGGAGCGCCACCGACAACTGATCCGCAACGCGACGGTGGCCGAGCCCGGCCGACACCCACAAAGCGGTAATGGTCATTCGATCATCCCTGCGGTATTCGATGTCCGCCACAGAGAGCGCTCTCTTTAGTTATTGACAAGACGTCTGAATCTGTGTACAAAGAGACCGTGAGAGCGCTCCCACAGATTGGCCCGGCTCCGACGCTGGAGGAAGTCGCCAAGGTCGCCGGCGTCTCGCGCGCCACCGCTTCCCGGGTCTTCACCGCCAACCCGAAGGTCAGCCCTCGAGCCAGGCGGGCGGTCGAGCGTGCGGCGGAGAAGCTGATGTACGTACCCAACCGGGCGGCACGCACCCTGGTCACCGGCCGTACCGATTCGATCGGCCTGGTGATCCCGGAACCCACGTCGCTTCTTTTCGGCGACCCATTCTTCCCGGGCCTCGTGCGCGGCATCAGCGAGGTGCTCACACGCCGACAGCTGCAACTGGTGCTCCTGATGCCTCAGTCCACGGCTGATGAGACAAGGCTCGAGGGCTACCTCTCGGCGGGCCACGTGGATGGCGTGCTCATGGTCTCGCTGCACGGGAATGATCCGCTCCCCGAGCGGCTGCTCCGGCGCGGCATGCCAGTGGTCCTCGGAGGCCGGCCAAGCGGCAACGGCCCCTTGACCTACGTCGATGTCGACAACGTTGGAGGAGCGCGCATCGCCGTCGAGCATCTCATCGCCACGGGCCGCAAACACATCGCGACTATCACGGGTCCGCTCGACATGGGCGTCGGGATCGACAGGCTGCAGGGCTATCGGGACGCGATACGGCAAGGCGGGAACCATGCCGATGGGTCATACGAGCAGGCTGGTGATTTCGGCCAGGAGAGCGGCGCCGTCGCCATGCAAGCGCTCCTCGACCGGCACCCCGAGCTGGACGCGGTGTTCTGCGCCTCTGACGTCATGGCCGCAGGTGCACTGGAGATCCTGCGGCGGAACCGTCGACGCGTACCACAAGACGTCGCCGTTGTTGGATTCGATGACTCCACCATCGCCACCTCGACGGTTCCGGCCCTATCCAGCGTGCGCCAACCCATCGAAGAGATGGGCCGCGAGATGGCGCGCCTCCTGCTCGCCACGCTCGACTCGGGAACGTCGGGCGGGAAGCGGGTCGTCCTCGCGACCGAACTTGTTGTCCGCGCTTCGAGCGGACGGGGGGGTAGGGAATAGAAGCGAATCGCCGTCGCCCGCTTTTATGGAAATTGCACCTAAGGTGCACAAGGAGGTAGACAAACGAAGCCATGAAACGATCCAGAAGCGCCAGCAGCATCGTCGGGGCGACGATTGCCGCCACCCTCGTGCTCGCCGGCTGCGGAACAGGGAGCACGACCGCCGTCGATAACAGCCCGATCACGCTCACCCTGGCAACCTTCAACAAGTTCGGCTACAGCGAGGAGATGCTGGCTCAGTACCACGCGCTTCACCCGAACGTGACCGTCGTGCAGAACATCGCCGCAACATCTCAGGCTGCTCAGGACAACATGTTCACCAAGCTCGCCGCAGGCTCCGGACTCGGCGACGTCGAGGCGGTTGAAGTCGACTGGATGCCGAAGCTGAAGCAGTACTCAAATTTGTTCGTGGACCTCTCGACCTCGGATACCAAGGCCCGCTGGCTCGACTGGAAGAGTGCGGCAGCCTCGGTCAATGGAAGACTGATCGGCGCAGGCACCGACATCGGGCCTGAGGCGATCTGCTACCGGTCCGGTCCTTTCGTCAAAGCCGGGCTGGCGAGCGATCCCTCCGGAGTGGCGACGCTGCTCACTGGCGACTGGAACAACTACTACTCCGTCGGCCAGAAGTTCGCCGCTGCCCACACCGGTACTGCGTGGTTCGACTCCGCTGGTGCTACTTTCCAGGGCCTTGCCAACCAGTACCAGAATTTCTTCGAGCAGAACGATGGCAAAGTGATCGCGACCACGAATCCCGACGTCAAGGCCGCCTTCAACTCTGTACTCACCGCGAGCGCCACGAACTCGGCGCATCTTCAGGAGTGGAGCACCGACTGGAACGCCGGTCTGGCCAACGGTGCATGGGCGACGATGCTCTGCCCGTCATGGATGCTCGGTGTGATCTCCGGCAACGGTCCGAAAGTCACTGACTGGAAGATCGCCAACGTCTTTCCGAACGGCGGTGGCAACTGGGGCGGCTCGTACCTGACGGTTCCGAGCCAGGGAAAGCACACCGCAGCGGCCAAGGAGCTGGCTCTTTGGCTGACTGATCCCAAACAGCAGATCGCAGCTTTCACCACCACCGGCAACTACCCCAGCCAGGTCGCGGCCTACACCGACCCGGCTCTGACCGGCGCCATGAACCCTTACTTTGGCAACGCGCCGATCGGCCAGATCTTTGCGTCGCGTGCGAAGGCTGTGACTGTCACCCCCTACAAGGGTGTCAAGTACGCGGCCATCATGCAGGCAGTTCAGGACGGCCTAACCCGGGTCGAAAGCAAGAAACAGACCATTGATGCGTCGTGGGCGCAGGTGGTCTCCGACGTCAACGCACTCAGCTGATCACTGCTTGCCACCTGGAAATTGAGTTGGAAGCTGGGCCGCCGGGCGGCCCAGCTTCATCCCCACCGAGGAGTTTTCTATGACAACCTCGACCCTGGTGGTCAAGGAGACAGCCCGCAGATTCGCGTTCAAGGAGAACTTGGGCCGGTGGGACGTCAAATTCTCGCCCTACCTCTTCGTGTCCCCGTTCTTCATCCTCTTCGCGCTCGTGGGGCTCTTTCCTCTTCTCTACACGGGTTGGGTGGCCGTCCACCAGTGGGACCTGATCGGTGGCCAGGGCAAGTGGGTGGGCCTCGACAACTTCGCCTTCGTCCTCCGGCAGCGCCAGTTCTGGGTCGCTCTGCGCAATACCTTGAGCATCTTCCTGGTGTCGGCAGTTCCCCAGCTTGTCTTCGCGACCATCATCGCGGCCGTGCTGGACACCAACCTCCGCAACAAGACGTTCTGGCGTATGAGCGTTCTGGTGCCTTTCATCGTCATGCCGGTGGCGGTGACCTTGATCTTCGGCAGCATGTTCGGCGAAAGGTACGGGCTCGTGAACAGGACACTCGCCAATGTCGGCATC
>JBGOTG010000085.1:0-9705 GCA_041476405.1 Candidatus Dormibacteraceae bacterium
CGCCGCTGCCGCGGCGGTCAGCGTTCCAAAGTCCTCCTTTTCAGGGAAGCCGGGGTCGCGACTGTGCACGTGCACGTCGATTGCTCCCGGAAGGACGTACATCCCGCGCGCGTCGACGACCTGCGCGCCCGCAGGTGTTGATTTGCCCTCCTCGAGACGTGTGATGACGCCATCCGAGACATGCACGTCGACCTCGCGTGGACCGTCTGCCGTGTGTACGGTTCCGCCGGCGATGACCAGCGACCGAGTCTCAGTCAAGTTCCAGGTCTGCGATGCGGAACAGCGGGGAGTACGCGATCCCGGCGGCGCCTATGTTCTCCTCTCCCCCCTCGCCACGGTCGAGCACCACCACCAGGTGGATCACTTCGGCTCCGGCGTCGCGGAGCACCTGGGCCGATCGCAGCGAGTCGCCACCCGTGGTGACGACGTCCTCGATAACGGTGACGCGGTCGCCGGGCGCGAAGCGCCCCTCGATCTGTTTCGACGTGCCGTAGCCCTTCGGCTCCTTGCGAACAAGCACCAGGGGGAGGCCCGTCTCCATCGATACCGCGCCGCCCAGGAGCACTGCGCCGAGCTCCGGGGCCGCCAGGCGCTGGGTCTCCTTGGGCACCAGCTCCGAAAGGTGCTTGCCCAGCCGCCGCAGAAGAGCGGGATCGGTCTCGAACAGGAACTTGTCGAAGTAGCGATTCGAGCGCTTGCCGGAGCGCAGCACGAAATCGCCTTTCAGATAAGAGGCGATGACCAGCTCGCGCCCGAGCTCGCGCAACTCCGATGCCGTGGTCTTCACGCCACGTAATCTAGCCGAAGCATGTCGTCACCCTTGACGGTCGGCCTGCTCAGGGTCGTCCTCCATCTGCCTGAAAGCGGATCACTCAAGTCGAAGCGCCAGGTCGTAAGCGGACTCCTCAAACGCTTGCGGCAGGAGCACCACGTCGCGGCCGCAGAGGTTGGCGAGCTCGATCGCTGGCAGCTCGCCGAGCTGGCAGTCGCCACTGTCAGCGCGAGCGGCCGGCACGCGGACGAGGTACTGGCCTCGGTGCTGTCGTACGTGGAGTCGCACAGCGACGGCGCGCGCATCACGGACGTGTCCACTGAGCTGATACGAGTTTGAAAACCACAGGTTCTCTCGTGGACGAGTTCGAAGCGACGCTGCCGTTCGAGCTCGACGGGTTCCAGCGCGAGGCGATCGAGAAGCTCGACATGGGCATTGGAGGCGTCCTGGTGAGCGCCCCCACCTCCAGCGGCAAGACGGTCGTCGCCGAGTACGCGATCTTCCGAGCGCTGCACTCGGGCTCCAAGGTGATCTACACGACCCCGCTGAAGGCGCTGAGCAACCAGAAGTACCACGACCTCGTGCGCACCCACGGCGAGCAGACGGTCGGGCTGGTCACCGGTGAGAACACGATCAACCCTGATGCGCCGGTGGTCGTGATGACGACCGAGATCCTCCGCAACCTGATCTACGAGGACCTGGAAAGGCTCGACATGGTGTCCCACGTCGTCCTGGACGAGGTCCACTACATCGACGACTTCCCACGCGGCTCCGTCTGGGAGGAGATCGTCATCCAGGCGCCGACCTCGATCAAGCTCGTCGGGCTTTCGGCCACGATCGGCAACTTCCGCGAGATCGCGGAGTGGATGGCCGAGAACCGCGGCGGCATGGAGACCGTGTTCCACGACGTCCGGCCCGTGGAGCTGAAGGTGTGGCTGGCGATCAACAACCGCTTCCTCCCTCTGTTCAAGGGCGATGGTGGGATCGATCAGCGCACGTGGAGCAAGGCCGCGGAGGAAGAGGAGGCCTCGTATCGCGTCGGCCGTTACAGCAGGCTGCCGTCCAACGACCTGCTGCACGTGATCGAAGAGCTGAGGCGTGGGGACATGCTCCCCGCGATCTATTTCATCTTCTCCCGGCGCGGCTGCCGCGAGGCGCTGCAGCGCTGCTCGTATCACGAGCTCGACCTGACCAGCGCCGAGGAGAAGGAGGCGATCGACAGGGTCGCCGCCGAACGGCTGCAGGCTCTCACCGACCACGACGAAGAGGCGCTGTTCAGGCGGATGGTCGACGCGCGGCTCCTCCGCCGCGGCATGGCAGAGCACCATGCGGGACTTCTCCCCTACCACAAGGAGATGGTCGAAGAGCTGTTCCAGCGCGGGCTGATCAAGGTCGTCTTCGCGACCGAGACGCTGTCGCTCGGCATCAACATGCCCGCCCGTGGCGTCGTCGTCTCGTCGTTCACGAAGTTCGACGGAGCGAACTTCTCCAATCTCACAACCGGTGAGCTCACGCAGCTGATGGGACGCGCGGGCCGCCGCGGGATCGACGTCATCGGGCACGGCGTGATCCTCAAGGAGTCCGACGTCGAGGTCGGCACCATCTACGAGGTCGCGATGGGCCCGACGCTCGTCGTCGAATCCAAATTCCTGCCCAGCTACAACATGGCGCTGAACCTGCTCCGCATCTACACGCCCGAGCAGGCGGAGGGCCTCATGGAGCGGTCGTTCGGCCAGTTCCAGAAGCGGTTGGCCGGAGAACGGACTCGCGAGCGCCTGGTCAACGTGCGGACCCGGCTCGCCGACATCCGCCAGCTCTGGGACGACCAGGAGGTCTCGATCGACGACGTCGCGCAGTACTTCAAGCTGGAAGACCGGAGGCGCGCCATCCGGATCGAGCTCAAGCGCCTGCGGCGCGAGGCGGGCTCGGAACGCCGCGGGAGGCGTGGCAAGCACACGCGCTCGCCTGGGTCCGCCGGACGCCTCTTGCAGAGGCTGGAGATCGAGGCGAAAGGGCTGCTGGAGCGGCAGCGCAAGCTCAAGGTGGTTCGTTCGCCGCGGTTTGGCGAGCACCTGCAGAAGTACGCAGAGATGCGAGGGCTCCAGAAGGAGCTCGATGCCGGCGAGCGTGAGGTCACCGGCCAAATGGACGAATACGCGCGCAAGCTGCGCCGCCTGTGCCGGATTCTCAGCGAGACAGGCTTTCTCGCCCACAACCGGCCGACCGACAAGGGATTGTTCGCGTCGCGCATCTACGGCGAGAACACGATCCTGGTCGCGGAGGCCGTGTGGCTTGGGTGGCTGGAGGGATTGACGCCCGAGGAGCTGTGCGCCGTGCTGGTGATGCTCGCCGCCGAGGATCGGGAGCGCGGCAGGGACAGGCAGCCCAGGTCCGCCCGTCGCTATCCGACGCCGGCCATCGCGCAGACGGCAAGGCTCGTCCGCTCGCTGTACTTCCGCTTCGCGGACATGGAAAACGACCTCGACGAGCCCAATCTCCGCCAGCCCTCACACGACTACATCGATTTCGCCTACCGCTGGTCTGCCGGCGAGCCGCTCGACCAGATCCCCCTGCCGCCCAACGTCGACATCGGCGACGCGATCAAGGCGATGAAGAACCTGTACTCGCTGCTACGCCAGCTCGAGTTCGCGTTGCGACAGGCGAAGTCACCGCTGTTCGAGATCGCCTCCCGCGCCGTTGCGCAGATGGAGAGGGACGTAATCAAGCGCACGTAGCGCGCTGGCTAGACTGATCTCAGATGCCATCCAAGAAGCGCCGAATACTGGTCACCGGGGTTGCCCGGTGGTGGGGCGCGCTCGTCGTGCAGCGTCTCGTCGACGACCCGGACGTCTCCGAGGTGATCGGCATCGACACCCGCGAGCCTCGCTACGACCTGGGACGCGCCGACTACCTGAAGCTCGACATCAGGCACTCGCTGATCGGCAAGCTCGTCCGTTCGGTCGGGATCGACACCGTCGTGCACACGTTGACTCGCGTCGACTCTTTCGACATGGATCCGCGCCGGGCCCATGAGATGAACGTGATCGGCACGCTCAACCTGCTGGCGGGCTGCGCCGGGGTAGGGAGCCCGGTGACTCGCTTCGTCCTGAAGTCGTCAGGCCACGTTTACGGGGCGCGCGTCGACCTGCCGACCCCCTTGCGCGAGGACCATCGCCTCGACAGCAGCTCGCGCCATCAATTCGTGCGCGACATCGTCGAGGTCGAGTCGTACGTCAACGACTTTGCGGCCCGCAACCCGGGCATCGCCATCCTGGTGCTGCGTTTCGGAAACAGCCTCAACCCCGACGAGCCGCAGCCCCTGGCCAGGTATCTGGACCTCGAGGTGGTGCCCACTGTCGCGGGCTACGACCCAACGCTTCAGCTCACCCATCGCGACGACGTCGTCGAAGCGCTGCGACTCGCGACCAAGCGTGGCCCCGCGGGCGCTTACAACATCGCCGCGCCGAGCGGCGTATCGCTGTCCAGGCTGCTCGACGATGCGGGGAAGCTGCACGCGCCGCTGATTCCGCCGTTCGGGATCGAGCTCGCGGCCTATGCGCTCAGAAAGTCAGGCGTCGCTTTTCTTTCGCCCCAGCTGCTCGACCTGCTGCGCTGGGGACGTGTCCTGTCGACCTCCAAGGCCGCGCGCGGGCTTGGCTTCCGCGCCGCCCGCGACACGCGTGCCGCGTTCGAGGAGTACATCTCACAGCGCCGCGTGCTGCGATACGAGCCCGACAACCGCGGCTACCAGTACGAGAAGGAGCTCGAGGACTTCATCCACAGCAGGCAGCCTTCCTCCGAAAACGGGGACTCGGCCTCCCCGCTTGCCGGGGAGGTGGCGCGAAGCGCCGAAGGGGCCGCGGGCTCTAGGGCTCGCCCCCGCCCCCATCGATCACCAGCACCTCGCCGTTGATGTAGCTCGCCGCGTCGGAGGCGAGGAAGGCAACCGCACTCGCTATTTCGTCTGGCGCTCCGATACGGCCCATCGGGTTCGAAGCAATCACTCTCTCCAGGATTGCCTCATTCCCCCACAGCGCCTCCGCGAAGCGCGTTTTCACCAGGCCGGGGGCCACGGCGTTGACGCGCACCGTGCCGCCGATCTCGCGGGCGAGCTGGCGCGTCAGAAAGACCACGCCCGCCTTCGTGATGTTGTAGACGCCGAGACCCAGACCAGGCCGGATGCCGCCCGTGCTGGCTACATTCACCACGGCGCCTCCGTGCTTCTCCATCGAAGCCTCGTAGACGAGCTTGGTGAGCAGAAACATTCCACGTAGATTGACCTCGAAGGTCTTGTCCCAGACCGCGAGATCGGCGCCGAGCACCGGCCCGAAGTACGGGTTGGTGGCGGCGTTGTTGACGAGGATGTCGATCCGGCCGAACTGGGCCATCGTTTCAGCGACCAGCCGCTGAAGGTCCTCGACCCTGCCCGCGTGCGCAGCGATGGCCACGGCTTTCTCGGGGTATTTCGCGTTGATGCGCTCGGCCTCCAGGTCGAGGTCGGCCTGCTTCCGGCTGGAGATGACGACCCTCGCGCCCTGCTCCGCAAGCGCTTCGGCGATCGCGCTGCCGATGCCGCGGCTGGCCCCAGTCACCAGGGCGACGCGCCCCTCGAGGCTGAAGCGCGCACCCGGCGCGCGGCCGGCGTCGGCTTGGGAGGGTTCCGGCACGGCTGATAGGATAGGCCGACCCATGGCCACGATCTCGGGGAAAGCGGCCGAGGACATACTCGAGCGGATCTTCCAGCCGGCGACCAAGCCGACCGCGCGAGACCAGGCTGAGGAGACGCTGCGTCATCCCAAACGGCTGGTTTACGTCGCAATGTCGAATAAGGTCTTCTACTGGCGAACGCACATCCAGAAGTTCGTGCTGGACTCGGGGATGGTACCCGTGAGCCCGTTCATGCTCTTCGACTACTACCTCATGCACACGGTGTCCAAAGAGGTGGTCCGCGAGGCGATGAACAACCTCCTGGCGCGCTCCGACGAGGTCTGGGTGTTCGGGCACATGTCGCTCGGAGTGAAGGTGCAGGTCGGAATCGCGAAGCGGATGTCCAAACCGGTGCGGTACTTCGACATCTCCGAGCTGCCGGTCGCCATCGTGCCGATGAGCGAAGAAACGGCGCGCGAGGAGTAGGGCTAGCTCGTCACCCGGCGATACCAGCGATCCGGGTGCGCCAGCTCTTCCAGCTTCGGCATGTTGTCGGGGCCGTTCCACGCGAGGTTCAAGGCAGTCATGCCGTGGGCGTCGAAGACCGCCCTGGCGAACGCTTCGCCACGGCGGTACTGCTGCAGCTTCAGGTCAAGCCCCGTGAATTTCCAGATCAGCTGGTCGAGCACGCCCTTGTTCGAGCTGCGCATTCGATAGGCCTCCTCCAGCCGGTCGAAACCGGGCAGGAGCTTGGCCCCGAGCTCGTTCATGACGAGGTTGCTGTAGCCCTCGATCAGCGACATGGTCCCCTGCATCTGCCGCATGACCCTCCATTGGGCCGGCAGGACTCCCGCGAACGCGGCGATGCGGACCGCGGGCGATGCCTGCTGAGTGACCGTGTCGAGGAGCACCCGCATCGATTGCTCAAGATGGCCGCGCAGCCACGGATGGGCGGCGAACTGCCAGGCATGGGTCATCTCGTGGAGGATCAGCCAGCGCCGCAGGTCCTGCTCGGGAAGGTCGGCCGTGCGTCCCCAATCCTCGACGTTCGTCTCGACCAGGTAGAGGCCCGCGCGGTCGATGGGCTCCACGCCCATCAGCTGCGGGTCGTACTGCCCGAGGACCCGGCGGCCGAGGAAGGCGAGCATGAACGCCATGTAGTGGTCCAGGCCCGTGCGGCCGAACTCGACCATGAGCGAGTTGGGGAGTCGCCCCTTTTCGAGCATGGGATCTGCGACGCGCCGCAGGATGCCGAGATTGAGGTCGAGCCATCCCTCACGATCGAGCGCTTCGAATTCGGGGAGCTTGGCGCCCGCGGGGAGCCCGCCGACGAAGTCGAGCAGGGGTTTCTCGAGCCTGTGGGCCATGGTGCGGTAGCTCTTTTCGGCCGCCTCAAGCGATGTGGACGCGCCCTCGGCCGGCCCCAATCGCGCACGCGCCGCGCTCCGGACCTCCTCCCAGTCGAGAAGGACCGCGGTCCCACCTCGAGGCTTGACGACCTCGGCCATGGCCACGGTGGCCAGACCGGCCACGATCCCCCACAGCGCAGTCCGTCGCCTCACAACTCCAGGGTACGAAACCTGGAAAGGCGTCGACTCAAGACGCTAGCGCGGCAGGGTTGGCCGGGGTCCCCCCGGCCATGACTTTGTTCTTTCTGCGCCAATCGTCGCATGGAGAGACTAGTCCTGAATCAGACCCATCCTCACACGGAAAGAGAGCAGGCGCGCGCGAAGCGCCCGCCGATGAGAGGGAACCCCGGGTTCCCTCTCATACTTTTAGTAGACGTAAGGCCAGCTCCGGTTCCGCTTGAACACGACCTTGCACCCCTCGCAGCGGAAAACGATCTGGAGGTGACGCCTCCCGATCGCCGCGGCGTCGCGGCCGCACACGGGGCACGATGCCGTCTCGTCCTGGAACGCGCCAGGCAGGGGTTCGACCTTGATCTCTAGACGCCTTCTTTTCTTCGACATTTGCTCCATCCGTTGCTATTGATCGGCCCGATTACACGGGTCGCTACTTAGACGTCGAGTAGGGTCACATCCAGGTTCTTGAGTCCCTCCGGTGGTTCGACTCCGGCATTCTGCAGGCGCTTCAGCAGCGCCAGAATGTAGCGGACGCCGGCCAGGTTGACACCATGCTTGCGGGTCAGCGTCTGGATCGCCTGCAGCTTCAGCACGTCGCGGCGCGAGTAGCGCCTGCGGTTGGTCACGGTCCGCTTCGGTCTGATCATGTCCAGGTGCTCGTACATCATCAGAGTTCGCGGGTGCGTCTCCAGCAGCTCGGAGGCCACGCTGAGCGTGAAAATCGGCTTGTCCAGGTCGATGCCCGTGTTATCGGGCGCCGCAACATGGTCCGCGGCGGTAACGCGTTGCCTCGCTGTCATTTGTCTGTTGATCGGGCGGATTATAGCGTTTAAGCGATTGCGGGCCTAACTTTGGGTTACAGGCACGTTTGTAGGTTCCATGCGTTCCGGGTGGCAGCCTCCACCTCAGGCAGAGTGTTTTTGTTAACGAATACGAGGAAACCGGATAGAAGCAGGCCACCAAATGTGGCCTGCTTCGCCTACATATAGTTACCCGGATGTCCGGGCTTGTCGGTCTCCTCCTGGTGAGCGTTTCGGTCGGCCTGAGCAACTTTGCGGGCGCCATCGGCATTGGGCTGTCGGGGATCGACGGCCGCACCAGGATCCGGGTCGGCGTGGCATTCGGCGTCTTCGAGGCGGTGATGCCGATCATCGGCCTTTTGATCGGACAAGCAGTCGCCGGCTACCTCGGCCACCTGGCCAAGTACATCGGGGGCGGCATCCTCATCCTGACCGGGGCATACACGATCTGGCAGGGGCGCCGCACGGGGATCGATCAGCACGCTCCGGCGGCCACCATTCACAGCCTTCTGGTCACCGCGCTGGCGCTCAGCATCGACAACCTCGTCGTCGGATTCGCACTGGCGATCTACAGGATCCCCATCGTCTTGGCGGCAGTGTCGATGGGGGTGGTCAGCGTCGCCATGTCGCTGGTCGGGCTCGAGCTCGGCCACCGCCTGGGCGCGCACGTCGGGACCTGGAGCGAGGAGATCGGGGGTGCGGTGCTGATCGGCGTGGGCGCCGCAATCGCGCTTGGCGTGCTCGGCTAGCGGCATACGATTACGCCGTTGACTGCGATTCCAGCGTTCGAGCAAGTCCTGCTCACGGTTGACGGTCACGCCGCCACTGTCACTCTGAACCGGCCCGAGCAACGCAACCCGCTTTCCGCCGCCATGCTGCGGGATCTGACCGCGGCGTTTCGCTGGTGCGACCAGGAGCCCGACGTCCGCGTCGTCGTGTTGACCGGCGCGGGCGACAGGGCGTTCTGTGCGGGCGCCGACCTCGCCGGCTTTGACAGCGACATGACCGACCTGGATCGTCATCGCGGCAGGGAGCTCTTCGTCGAGCTCTTCGCGGTCATGGCCAACCTGGGGAAGCCGATCGTCGGTCGAATCAACGGTCACGCGCTCGCGGGGGGCTTTGGCCTGGCGTGCTCGTGCGACCTGCTCGTCTCCACCGATACCGCCACTTTCGGCACGCCCGAGATCAACGTCGGGATCTGGCCGATGATGATCCAGGCCATCCTCTCGCGCAGCCTGCCACGCAAGGTGCTGCTCGAGATGGAGATGCTCGGCGATCGCTGGACCGCGACACAGCTCGAGGCACATGGAGTGATCAACCGTGTCGTGCCGCACGACCAGCTCGACAGCGCGGTCAAGGACATCGTCGACAAGCTCGCGAAGAAGTCCCCCGTGGCGATGCGGCTGGGTCGTGAATCGTTCTACCGCCAGCAGGACATGGAGTTCCGCGCGGCCCTCGCCTACCTGCAGAGCCAGCTCACCTTGATCACGCTGACCGAGGATTCGAAGGAAGGAATCAAAGCCTTTTTCGAGAAGCGCGAGCCGGACTTCAAGGGACGATAGTGTCCTAAGTGAGCAATCCACGGCATCGCGAGCTCCGCGAACGCGCGTTGAAGGGAGGCTCGCGCTACCTGCCGAAGCTGCGCGAGCAGCACAAGCTGACCGCGCGCGAGCGGCTCGACCTGCTACTCGACAAGGACACGTTCGTCGAGGACGGCCTCTTCGCCAACGTCCTGGCCGATGAGCTGCCGGCCGACGGCGTGATCACAGGGCTCGGGATGATCGACGGCCGCCAGGTCGCCGTGATGGCCAACGACCCGACGGTGAAAGCCGGGAGCTGGGGCGCCCGGACCGTCGAGAAGATCGTCCGCATCCAGGAGACAGCGGCGCGGATCCGCGTCCCC